>JBBSBG010000375.1:0-3457 GCA_038251495.1 Cytophagales bacterium | reverse complement strand
TGATTGAAAGGTCTCTACTTCTTCTTTCGTTGGTAGCGTTTCAATGTTTCCTAATCGACCTAAGTCATTCCCGGTAAGGATACTACTGTTTTTTATACCAGAAGGAATCTCATCAAATCCAATCCCGATTTTTACATTCGGTTTAGGAACAGTGAACACATTCGCTCCCGAAGCCCTGCAATAATAATCCTGTCCCATGCGAGCTACAGCATCAATCTTTTGTGGGTCAATGAATCCATCGCCTCCTAAAATTTCATCATGAATATGCATAAGTAAAACTTCGCAGATAACAAGATTCCCGGCACCACCCTCCTGCCCAAGCGGCAAAACTTGATTCACTTTACATTCAAAGGACACTGGTGATTCAGCAACCCGTGGTGGTTTTACTTTCAGTGATTGAACTTCGGTGAACCCTGATTTAGCAAACTCATTAACCCCTTTTGGAAATTCACAACTTGCTAAAGATGTTTGTTCTACCATGCTATACGAAACAATACTTATTACTACTTCGGGAACTTCTAATACATTTTGAAGCGTATGCTTGGTAGTGCTATCACGCACTCGCCTGGAAGGTGAAAAGACCAACACAGGTGGATTCATACTAAACAAATTAAAAAAACTAAACGGGCTAAGATTTACTTTCCCTTCTTTATCTATTGAGCTTACAAACGCAATCGGCCTGGGAGAAACTGCACCCTGCAAATAAGCTTGTAGCTTAGGAATGGGTAATTCTTTAGGATCGATTATCATAGACTTAATTGGCTGAAATTATTTTACCGGTGCACTCGCCAAAGCCAATGCGCACATTATTTTTTTGGGCGTACCCTTTCATGATTACAGTATCGCCATCTTCAAGAAAAGATCGTTTCAAATTATCCGACAATGAAAGCGGACTCTTACCATTCAAAGTCATCTCCAACAACGATCCTAATGAATCAGTTGTAGATCCGCTAATGGTACCTGATGCATATAAGTCGCCAACCTGAATATTGCAGCCATTAACTGTTTGATGCGCCAGTTGCTGGTTTACATTCCAATACAAATGTTTAAAATTTGATTTACTGATTACAGTTGGCGCCACGTTCTCCGGCTTAATGGAAACTTCTAACTTAATGTCAAAACTCTTTTCACCTTGTGTCTTTAAATAAGGTAATACTTCAGGTGATTGTTTTGGCCCGGCAACCCGAAAAGGTTCGAGTGCATCCATAGTTACAATCCAGGGCGACATGGTTGAGCCAAAACTTTTCCCCAGAAAGGGACCTAGCGGAACGTATTCCCATTGTTGAATATCCCGTGCCGACCAATCGTTGAAAAGTACAAATCCAAAAATACAATTATCTGTTTCTTCAATGGAGATTGCCGATCCCAGTTCAGTATCCTTGCAGGTAATAAAGGCAACTTCCAATTCGAAATCTAATTTTAATGAAGGACTGAAAATTGGAGTGTCAGCATCCGCAGGTTTTATCTGTCCCTTAGGCCGCACTATGTCAGTTCCTGAAACAACAATAGATGAAGCACGACCGTGATAGCCAACCGGCAAATGTTTCCAGTTTGGAAGTAAGGCATTTTTAGGATCACGAAACAGAGAGCCAACATTCGTAGCATGTTCCTCACTACTATAAAAATCAGTGTAGTTCGGAATTTTAATGGGCATACACATCTGCACCTCAGCCATGGGAATCAACGCCAACTCGCGTGCACCGACATTCAATCTCAATTCATCATTATCCAATTGCAATAATTCTGATATCCGCTCCCGAACTTCTCTCGTTTTCTTTTTACCTAAGCCAATAAAATCATTCAGGTACTTTTGATTGAAAACTCCGGTTGGTAAACCAAGTCCATCAAAAAATCCGTTTTCATGAAGATAAACAAGATCCAACACATACTCACCAATAGCCACACCGGCAACGGGAGAAAGATAATCTGTTTTAAAAATGCCAACTGGTAAATTCTGAATAGGGAAATCGGAATCTTTGGGTACTTCTAACCAACTTTTTAGTGTTGGATCGTTAGACTTTATCATAATGTATCTTGCTACTTTAAATCGTTACTTTACTGGAGGCGGCATGATTGAATCTCAAATCTTTTCATAGCTCAAGCCAATTAATTTCTTTTACTTCCGGTTAAATTACCGACTCATGCCCATTGTATTCCCCCTCGATTTTGAAATCAGAATGAAATCAACCTTAGGGCATGAATGGTCTTATTTTGCTGCAGCGCATGAACAAGCTCCACCTGTAAGTATTCGTGTTAATCCATACAAAGATAACCTTCCACGCGGGATTAAAATACCTTGGAGCGATTACGGTTATTATTTACCCGAGCGGCCTGTGTTTACATTAGATCCAGCTATTCATGCTGGAAATTATTATGTGCAAGAGGCAAGCTCCATGTTTTTAGAGCAGGCCGTAAAACAAACTACTGATCTTACTAAATCGTTGCGGGTACTTGATTTATGTGCTGCCCCCGGTGGCAAGTCCACGCACTTATTAAGTATGATTAATAAAAATTCACTTCTTATTTCCAATGAAATTATTCGATCACGCGCACAAACTTTATCTGAAAATATTCAAAAATGGGGTTGCAACAATACGATAGTTACTAATAGCGATCCCGAAGCATTTCAAAAATTGCAAGGCTATTTCGATCTCATTGTTGTTGATGCGCCCTGTTCGGGTGAAGGATTGTTTCGCAAAGATCCACATGCCGCTGCGGAGTGGTCAACTGATAATGTAAATCTCTGCTCACAACGGCAGCGGAGAATTTTAAGTGATATTTGGCCTGCCCTAAAAGAGAATGGGATTTTAATCTATAGTACGTGCACATTCAACGAAAAAGAGAATGAGGACAATTTAAATTGGCTATCCAAAAATCATGGCGTTGAATTTATCGATCTGCAGATTGACCCCGAATGGAAAGTTGAAAAAGTAACTGTTGGAAAAGCAATTGGCTATCACTTTTATCCGCACAAAGTAACGGGTGAGGGTTTTTTTATTTCTGCCTTAAGGAAAATTGAACCTGAACAAGAATTAAGAATCCGACCCGGGAAGAATTTTTCTTTGGCTTCCAAAAAAATTGCCGAACAATTAAATGACTGGGCAATCAACCCCGAAAATTTTAAAACAATCCGGCAAGACAATCTATTAATTCAACTACCAACGGAGTTGTATGATGATATGGATTTTATAAGCAAACAATTACATGTTGTAAGCAAGGGAACCGCAGCAGCTGAAGTAAAGCACGAAAAACTTATTCCTGAACATGCATTTGCCTTATCAACTAATCTTAACAAGTCAAATTTCGCTATTATTGGTCTCACATTAGATGAGGCACTTGCCTACCTCAGAAAAGATAATCTTTTGGTTGGAGAAGGCGAGCGCGGATTTGCGTTAGTGACGTATAATAATTCTCCTCTTGGATGGATCAATCGACTAGGCAATCGAGTTAATAACCT
>JBBSBG010000374.1:0-3468 GCA_038251495.1 Cytophagales bacterium | reverse complement strand
TTGATGAGATTTCTGTGTGACGATTCAAAGTCGGTATTGGGCTGGCCCCAATGGCCATCAGAAGCGGTAATGAATTTGAGTTTGTTGGCTCTTGGTAATATTTCTCCCAAACTAAAGAAGGGTGAAGCCAGTAGAGCGGAACCCGCAAGTCCGATTTTTTTAAGAAAGGGCCTTCTGTTCATAGTTAATATTTTGGAGATGGGTTTTTGAAAATAAATTTGAAGATGACAGGTCAAAATAAGGCTTGATTCTCACAATAGGAAATAAAACGGCCGCGTGAGCAGCCTTCTTTTAGTATGTGTTAACAAAATCCGCTGAAGCTGCCTGGTAACACGGGCCGTATGCGAATCCGTGGAACTGGATGATGCGATGCACTATGTTTTGCATCAGCCATTGTTGGTGTTGGGCGAAGGAACGTGGGCTGATTCACCAACCAGTGTGTTAGAATCTATCTTTCACGATTTCAAGTTTACTAGTAACTGACTTAAAAGATGCTGGGTACTGCTCCAGCAGATCTCTTTCTGTTGCGGCTAAGGCTTTGTGATAACACATGGCTTTTTAATTTGAAAATGTATTTAAAACTAATAAGAATTGGAAAACACTGTAGCTCCATAAACTCTCTGCTACCATTTTGGGCAGATGAATCTTCTTATCATTATTTCTTAGCAGAGGCTGGTTGATCGACTGGATTGCCTATAAAATCTAAAAACGATAACCCTATAGTAGTTAATGAGGGTGTTGATGCTACCTGACTCAATGCGTTTGAGTTTGATAATTTCCATTCTGTTTTAATCAATCTTGTCGTTTGGAGATCGTCAAGGATTAGATCCAATAAAACTTCTCTGCCCCACCCTAAGTCGTCTGGATAATATATTCTAATTGCGTCTTCAGTAGCACTACGACCATGACCAAATGAATTAATACCCGCGTTTGCCAACCAATTTGTGTCATAAAAATCCTTAAAACCTTCAGATGCCATTCAGTAAAACGATCAACTAAATGCAGGAAATGAACCTGTAGTGATTCCGAATAGGAAGGGTTTGGAATAGAGTTTACTACGGCATTCTGAAGCGCTTTTAGTTTATCCTTCTGGTGGGTGCGACCAGCAATTTGAGTTGCATGGATAAAATTAGTGATAAACCTTTGGTTGTTTTTAAGCAAATCAATCTCGGAGGTATTTTCATTTAGTAAGATTGAGACTGCTTCCATCCATTCCTTAAATCGTTCATTTATCTGTGGTTTAACAATCTGATCTATCAAATAGGCCACAAGCGATCCTGCTGGCAGCATTCCAACAAAGGCTTTAGTACCCACTAGAAACTTATCTGCTGCATTTTCCTTGGGAGACGTAATTTTTTCCATTGGCCAAAATTAAAATAACGAAAACAAGTAGCCCTAACATGAGTAGTTTTAATTTCCTTACGCTGGCACATCTGTCACAAATGCTCTCTTAACAATGCTAACACAATGTTATTTTATCAAACCATTATGCAATAGAAAAGATTAAAAACCTTTTCTTATTTTTTTAGGCAACGTCAATTTTTTTATTGGAAAGAATTCTTTGTCTAAATGATCGAAGTCGCCATCGGCTGTAAGGAGTGTTGAATTTGTCACCCTGGCAGTTGCTGCTATCCACAAATCGTTCTTACCCATGTTTCTTGCAGAAAGTCCAGATGATTTACTTGAATGAATGCCTTGACTATACGAATCAATTTCTACATATGCTGCAACTATCTGTTGTGAATCAATGGGTACGATTAAGAATTGATCTAAGAGAGTCTGTAATTGCTTAATCTTGTTTGATCCCACTTCACTTTAATGGCCAGTGATTCAATTTCAGCCTTGGTGACAATGGAGATGATTCTTAGGTTAGTAGGATCTTGTGCGATTTCCTTTTCAATTTTTTCTATTGAAGGAAATCGTTTTATGGTGAACACCAAAATGTTTGTATCGTAGAGATAGTTCATCAGGCGACAATTACTTTAGTGCAGCTAACAGATCTTCTAAAGATTCCTCCACCTGCAACTGCCCTACAATTTTCTTTACCTTATCTGTACCATAGCCCTTATAGTTTTGAGTTTTGACTATCCGTTTTAAATCTGTTTCTTCAAAAAGAGGTTTTGGCAATTGATTAAAGAAGTGATCTTTTTTATTGACCGGTTTATATCCCGTGATTTCAAATGAAATTATCTGACCCGATGGATTATAGTTTGCAGTACCAGAAACCGTTACTTCTTTACCGAAGAAAGGAGTAAGCTCGCTGATTGCAATTTGTTCATTAAGCAATGCTCGAATACGTTTTGTTTCATCTACAATTAATTCGAGTTGATTGATACTATGTTTCAACACATCGAGAACACCCGTTACTTTTGTTTTAATACTGGCAGGCGTTTTATCTTCAATGGTTTTAATTTTTTCAATCACTTCTTTTTTTAACCGTATTACCTTCGATTTCTTTCCTGAGCTTACTTCGATGCTCGAACCTTTTTTATTTAAGAATTTTCCAAAGTGCCTCATTTCTTTTAAAAGATGCTTATCGAGAATGGGTGAATTCATATCGCCCTTTATAGCTTGTTCGAAGGCATAAAGGCCCAAGCCTAAGGCGGAAGTTTTGCTGACATCATCAATGGGTTGATCTCCAAACAAGGGCACTTGCATATTTCCCATCGTGTCCTTCAGTATCGGTGCATCTACCTCTAAGACGGTAGAGCCTGATTTTAGGCCGGAAAGGTTAAAATCAAGGGACTTAGTAAGCCAATCTGCTTGCTTACCTCGTTTTAAGGTGCTGTTGCCATTCACAAAGGATCGCAAAGTACTTTCTGACAGCCGTAATAAATGCTCATTGAGCTTCGCCAGCAAGGAAAATGATATTTTCCCATTCTCTAGGTCGAAACCCTGTAGCCGAATGATGTGCCGTATTGTTTTAACCGTTTTTGCAGGCATATAAGTCTAAGCGATTGCCAAATTAACAATTCTATTCATCTTTAGATTCACAAAGTTTGCTTCACTTTTTAGGTTGAGAAAATTTTTCACGGTAATCACTATGGAAATTTACGAAAAGCCTAGCCTTACTCCGCTTCTTATGATGAGGAGTTTACTTTTGTTTTCCCTATACACTCGCCTGTGTGGTATTCTTCGCCAACACGCATGCAAATAAGTCAGTTGTGGAAGAAAACCAGCGAAGACAAGGGAGCGAGAACCAACTTAGCTATCAGCAGCCACCTTTACAAAGACCCTCTTGATAATTCCGTTTTGCTCAACCGCTTTCACAGTCAATTTAAATGAGCCATTGCCTTGCTTATGAAATACTCTGCTGTGTATTTTCTTTATATACCCAACTGGAGTAACACCTTTAAAAACTTTTACTGCATGCTTGTCAAGCGCGTTAGTTTTTTCTATTTGATAAGTAAGTAAGTCTCCTTTTTGGATGCTTCCTGCTGGTAATTTCAATACACTTAAGCTTGCTAA
>JBBSBG010000373.1:0-3480 GCA_038251495.1 Cytophagales bacterium | reverse complement strand
TGCGAGCACCTAATGTGACGAACTTGGTTAGCGTCATTTATGTACTTTTGCAAATGCGCATGAGGGAAAAGGTTGCAGCCGTTAATCTACTGTTTGAAAGCTTGGATCAGCAGATTGCGTCTTTTCAAACCACCACCACAATACATTGCAAAACGGGATGTGGTAAGTGTTGTTTCAAACCCGACATAGAGGCCACCGTGTTAGAGTTTTTGCCCTTCGCTTACCACCTCTACACAAATAAACTAGCCGATGAATGGTTGGATAAAATCAGCGCTTCCGATTCAACCTTATGTGTAATTCTAAGTCCCACACAAAGTGGAGCCGGACTTTGTTCTGAATATCCGCATCGGGGTTTAATATGTCGTTTGTTTGGATATTCAGCTCGCACTAATAAATATGGTAAGAAGGAATTTGTTACCTGCCAGATTATAAAAACAGAGCAAAAGGAAATGCATGCCAATGCCGTTGTTATGATTGAAGAAGAAACTGTATCTGTTCCAGTCATGAATCAGTATTATCTTCAGTTGCAATCAATTGATTATGACCTCACCCGAAATTTTTATCCTATTAATGAGGCAATCAGGCGCGCTATAGAACTTGTTCAGCAAGATTATTATTATCAGGATTTGTCATCGTTGTGAGGTAATCTTCCGAATCCTTTATAATAAATTGCCACACCTAAGCTTGTACTTTTAAACCGTTCTTGTAATTATTCTCTTAAAGACGAATGTTTTTGTACCGATTTTGTTATCCATCCTATTCCTACTTACTTTGCATAGTATGATTAGCAGAAAAGCAGATTTCAAAACTAAGAACAAAGCGATCTCATTGCTTTTGGTTCTGTTTTACCTGCTTGGGTTTCTAAATAGTGATGCCGTTCACACCTTTGTTCATCCTGATGAATTTCAACCATTGCACACGGTAGTTGCTGAGAGCGACCCCTGCCACATTAATATTTTCCATCCTGGCAAGGCAGGTGGCTGTTCGCACACTTCACATGTAAAGTCTGTAAAAAAATGCTGCTTTGATAGTCAGGCTTGTAGTAAGCTTTACATTTCTGCTACTCTTGTCTTTAGCACCGCAACTCCTATAAGTAATCATGAAGTTACCTTACTTCTTGAATCGGTTACTGAGTTAAGTTTTTCATTTTCGACATCGAGGGCTCCTCCTCGAGCCTAAGTCACATTCTCCTATTTTTTTAGTTCTGAGTATTGAATAGTTGACGCTATTCAAAATCATTTTGTTGTTCATCCTCAATCAGGAAAATGAAATCGTTATTACTTTCTGTTTTAGTAGTTATCGGCACAATGTGCTATGCCCAAACGGCAGCGGACGGGTGGAATGTGTTTGCTCGGGTAAAATTTAACTCACAATACTTTAAAGAGCTGAAAGAATATTTTCTGGTTCCTGCATTCGATGCTACTACCAAAGCTAAAGAAGGTACAAGTGTTACGTTGAAGGGATATTATTTGCCTATGGATCTGGAAGATGTTAAGACCATAATCATCTCAAAGAAACCGTATGCCGAATGTTTCTTTTGCGGAGGTGCCGGCCCTGAGTCGGTTGCTGAGATTAGTTTTTCTTCTAAACCACCGCGCCTTAAGGCCGATCAGGTAATTACCGTGCGGGGCAAATTAAAGTTGAACGATACGAATATCAATCATTTGAATTTTATTTTGACAAATGCTGAAATCGTTACTAAATAATACCTACTTGTTACTGGCAATGCTTCACATTTTGCTGATTATAAAAGGTTGCCAGCCTAAAGACACCAATGCCGAAACACTGGCGAAAGCGGCTGTTATTCATAACGAAATGATGGAGATAGCGAATGTACTAGATAATGAACTGAACTTATTTTCCTCATCCCAACATCACAATCAGGATTCCTTAAAGATTTTGAAACAACACGTTGAGCTATGGCAGAGCAATCTGATTGAAGTGCCGGGAAATGAAGGTGATGAACACACACATCAAGGTCATGTCCATAATCATGAACAGAACCCGGTAGCATTAACGCCAACACAAATTTTTGAAATCCAAGTAGAGATGAAGAGTGAATTGATGGACTTGAAAAAGAGATTTGAAAATCTAAAAAACCAAAAATGAATTTGTTTAAAAAAGATAAAAAACTACCCGTCACCGTGCTAAGTGGATTCCTCGGAGCTGGAAAAACCACCTTGCTCAACCACGTACTTAACAATCGCGAAGGCTTAAAAGTAGCCGTGATTGTAAACGATATGAGCGAAGTAAACATTGATGCACAACTGGTGAAAGATGGCGTAAAACTTTCGCGCACCGAAGAGAAATTAGTGGAGATGAGCAATGGATGTATCTGCTGCACGCTGCGCGAAGACTTAATAAAAGAAGTAAGCATACTGGCTAAGCAAGGTAAGTTTGATTATCTGCTAATTGAAAGCACCGGTATTTCTGAACCCATACCCGTAGCACAAACTTTTACTTTCGACACGGGTGAGGAGCTTCTTAATCTTTCCGATATAACGCGATTGGATACAATGGTCACTGTTGTGGATGCTTTCAATTTCTTCAAAGACTTTGGTAGTGCCGATACAATACTTTCTCGTAAGATGAATGACGATCAGGAAGATCAACGCAGCATTGTAAATCTCTTGACAGATCAAATTGAATTTGCCAACGTGATTCTGCTCAACAAAACTGATTTAGTCTCTGTTGAAAATTTAAAACTGTTGGAGGGTACAATCTTAAAATTGAATCCTGAGGCGCGGATTATAAAAACCACATACAGTAAGATTGCCGCAAAAGATATTATCAACACCAAACTATTCAATTATGAAAAAGCAGAACAATCTGCCGGGTGGATAAAGGAGATGAACAACATTCATACTCCAGAAACGGAAGAGTATGGCATTAGCTCATTTGTTTTTAGAGATTATCGTCCTTTCAATTCAGATCGGTTGTGGAGTTACATTCAATCGAACTGGCCAACCAATGTTATTCGAAGCAAGGGAATTTTTTGGATTGCTTCGCGGCCGGATCAGGTGCTGCTATGGAGCCAGGCCGGGGGTTCAACGAAAGCAGAAGTGTATGGAAAATGGTGGGCATCCGTTCCCCTTAAAGAACGTGCGAAAAGTGCCGCCTACATGGAGAACCAGGATTTTATTCAGAAGAAATGGAACAAAACTTGGGGCGACCGACTCAATGAACTCGTGATCATCGGTCAGCATTTGGATAAAGAAAAAGTAACACGGGAACTGGAAGATTGTCTGTGCAATGAAGCAGAAATTGACTATTTCCAACGGGGTGGAAAATTTCAAGACCGCTGGCCGATATGAAATGGTTGAATGAACTTATGGGCTTAAAGACTTTTCAACAAGCAGAAGTTGAGCGGTTATATGATTTGGCCTTGATTCATCAGCCCGATGTAAACTTTGTTTACTGCAGAAGGCGTGTGGATGATGATATTGATTTATATGCAAGACATCTCATACAGGAATCCTT
>JBBSBG010000372.1:0-3490 GCA_038251495.1 Cytophagales bacterium | reverse complement strand
TTCATTAATTTCAAATGTCACCACCTCTTTATTCCAACAAATTGTTTCTGTATTATGCGAACCCATCCACGCAGATACTTTATACACATCCGGGATTAAAGGTGGCAAAAGTATTTCTGTTATTATGTCTCTTTCATTCAAAGAATAATGGATAAAAGGGGTTAATTCAGGTATCGCTTGAAAAATTGTAATTCCCATTGAATTTGAAATATCGAGAGCCAAAAATGCCTTTTTATGTTCTGCTTGTGATAAAATCCTTGTGGTCACTCTTAGTTTTAAACTTGGCTGATCTCCTAATAGACTAACATCAATTTTTTGAAAATAGGCAGGTTCATTGCCTTTGATTTTTCGCTCCCAAGAAGATGTTCCTTGAAGCGTATGAGAAGCTTGATATTTTCTAACCACTTCATCAACTTGTCCATGGGCAACAATTTTTCCTTGATCCAACAAAATTGCATTTGAACATAAATTTTCGACAGCAGCCAGGTTATGGCTAACAAATAAAATTGTACGACCACTTTTACTCACATCCTCCATTTTGCCAAGGCATTTCTTTTGAAACTCAGCATCGCCTACGGCAAGTACTTCATCTATTATTAAAATCTCGGGCTCTAAAAAGGCGGCAACTGAAAAAGCTAACCGTAACTGCATGCCACTGCTATAATGCTTTAGAGGTGTATCTAGAAATTTTTCTGTACCTGAGAAATCAACAATCTCTTCAAACTTATTTTCAATTTCTTTACGTTTCATGCCCAGCAAAGAACCATTAAAAAAAATATTTTCTCTGCCCGTTAGCTCTGGATGAAACCCCGTTCCCACTTCCAATAAACTGGCTACTCTACCCCGACTAATTATTTTACCTTTTGTTGGGGGTGTTATTTTAGATAGTATTTTAAGCAAGGTTGATTTTCCTGCTCCATTTCTTCCAATAATACCAAGCGACTCTCCATGCGCCACATCAAACGAAACATCATTTAGAGCCAAAAATTCTTCGGAGGTATTATAATTAAATTTTAATCCATTAGTTATCTTCTCACGCAAACTAAGATACCCACCTGCTACATGGTGTATCCGAAACTTCTTTTCGATATTTCTAACTTCTAATATTGGTTTCATCTGCTAAGCGAGATCAGCAAAAAAATCTTCAGTCTTCCTAAAATAAATCAGTCCTACAAATAGAAAAATGACACCCGAACTTAAACTGATCAGGAGCAATGTTGGCTCAAGTGGTGCAGCTGAAAGAGGCATTCTAAATAATTCGATAGCTGCATAAATAGGTGACAGCGCCATTACGTATTGGAGAATTGGATACTGCAACATTGTAACCGGGTAAATCACAGGAGTTAGAAATAATAATGCTTGAACTAGAAACGGAACTATGTATCGAAAGTCTCTATACTTTACGTTCAAAGCTGCAAGCCAGCTCCCTGGGCCTAGCGTGGCTATAAAAGCTATCAGAACAGCTGCAGGCCAGCACCAGATTGCATTCAAAGAAACAGATTGCCCATAAAAAAAAATCAACACAAAGAATAGGATAAAAGCCATCAAAAAATCGAATAATGCTCCGATTACTGCTGATACTGGAATAACTATTCGTGGAAAATAAATCTTTTTAATTATTGGAGCATTGTTAATCATGCTATTAGAAGCATTTATGAGTCCTGAGGAGAATATATTCCAGATTAATAATCCAGAATAGACAAATACAGGATAGGGTATATTTTGAGAAGGTATTTTTAGTGCGCGTCCAAAGAACAGTGTGAAAATGGTCATCATAAGCAATGGCTGAAGAATTGCCCATAAAAAACCAAGCACAGTCTGCTTATACTTTACTTTTATATCACGCCAGGTAAAGAAGTAAAACAATTCCTTAAAGCGCCATATTTCGGCCCAGTTAAGTAGCCTCCTACCTGAGGGTTCTATCACGTACTCCACTTTTTCTGCCATTCCCAGTTTCGCGGTATTTAAATCTGAATTACCGATTTTCGTGCGAAGTTACTATGAAAATATTCTTCCTTGTACCGTATCCCCTTAAAGAATCACCCTCTCAGCGCTTTCGCTTTGAACAATATTTTGAAGCGCTGACTAAAGCTGGTCATACTTATGCTATTCAGACATTCCTGGATTCCCACAATTGGCACCTTTTCTTCAAATCGGGATTTATAATCAAGAAATTATTTTCGCTAGCAAAGGGCTTTTTGAAGCGATGGTTGGCGCTGTTTAAACCATCCAAATATGATTTTGTATTTGTGCATCGTGAGGTTGCACCAATAGGGCCACCCATTTTTGAGTGGATCATTTCAAGGATTTTGAAAAAAAAAATAATCTATGATTTTGATGACGCAATTTGGATGACGGATCGCTTAGGAGAAGGCGTCTTTTTTAGATTTTTTAAATGGCGCAGAAAAGTTAGCAGTATTTGTAGTTGGAGTTATAAAGTAAGTTGTGGAAATCACTACTTGAAAGATTATGCGCTTCAGTTTAATTCTTTTGCCTTTTACAATCCTTCAACTTTAGATTGCGTTGGCCATCATAATCCTACTTTTTACAAACCAACTAAATCTGCTGACGAAATAGTGATCGGGTGGACCGGCTCGCACTCAACCCTAAAGTACCTGACAACTATCCAACCTGTTCTAGAGAGATTACAAAATCAATTTTCGTTTATTTCATTTTTGGTAATCGCTGATCAGCCACCAACAATAACTCTCCAAAAGATGACATTTATCAAATGGAATCCGGAAACTGAAGTAGCCGATTTATTAAAAATAGATATTGGTATAATGCCCTTACCAGATGATGAATGGGCAAAAGGAAAATGTGGCTTTAAAGCCTTACAATATATGTCGTTGGAGATTCCAGCCGTTGTCTCACCCGTTGGCGTTAACTCATCAATAATAAATCATGGTGTAAATGGGTACTTGGCCTTTACTGATAAGGATTGGTTCAATTATCTTTCGGCACTAATTATTGATCAGAATTTGAGAAACAATATTGGAAAGTTGGGAAGAGAGACGGTTATTAAAAACTATTCAGTGTCGTCAAACACAGCTAACTTCCTCTCACTATTTGAATAGTGAAGGATATACCCCATAGCTAAAACATAAAAAGGCAACATTGGAATTTTATAGCGAGCCAATGTTCCAAAATTAAAGGTAGATACTCCCACAGCAAACGAAAAGGTTAGACTAAATACAAGACAAAATACTACTGTTGGATCACTTAATGCTTTTAATACTTTCAATCTCCTTCGAATTATTACATAAAGCGTTAACGAAATGAGTGCTAAACTTTCCAAGGCAGATAGCAACATAAGTGGATTGCGCACCTCCCATAAATAAGGTCTGAACAAAGAAACATTGATCGCTTCCGGCATTTTACTTACCATATTTTCAAATGTGCCATCTAACTTACCCAAACTATAACCGCTGCCAGCATCCCGACCAGAGTAGAAGCCAATATCGTTTGATGTTATTTTTGCTGTCTGTGC
>JBBSBG010000371.1:0-3506 GCA_038251495.1 Cytophagales bacterium | reverse complement strand
TTATAGTTCTCCAAAGCACCTTGCTAGGAGCAGGATTTAGCACCGTTTTTCCAACTAGGACTGGTTGCTAGCGTTTCTTAGAGCCTGTACTCTCCACGCTTCTTTATAAATCGATTGAGCAGATGCCTTACCGACTATGATAACACAAACGTATACCAGTTTAGTAGAGTTTCCAAATGAAGGTTAAAAAAAATATTAAAAAGATTTGCTGACGGTTGTTAGTTATGGCATCAAAAAGAAAGCAGTAAGCTGACTCTTGAGTTTTAAAGTCCTTGAGCCTTCAGTTCATCCTGAATAATGGCGTTCAATAGAATAGACTTCTTATTCAATTCTTTTAGCAACGTAATTTGATTGCCGGCACGCACTAGATTATTGTCTTCGTAAGTAACCCCATAATAGGTGTCGTTGTTAAAATAATCAGCTAGAAACCGGATGGCTTGCATATAAATTATAAACTGCCCGGAATAGAGAATAAGTTCTTGTTCCGCTTCGGTCAACTCATCACCCATATTGCTTAAATATCCACGAACAATGGCGCGGAAATAATCATCTCGGATTTCAATCTTAGAAAAATCTTTTTCTTCTTCATTTGCAGGAGAAAGGTAGGTACGCATCATGTCTCCGACATCGCTGATAAAGTATCCTGGCATAACCGTGTCAAGATCAATTACGGCTATCCCCTTTTCTGAATCATTAAATAATACGTTGCTGATTTTTGTATCGTGGTGCATCACGCGTTTTTTAATATGCGGATCTATCTGAATTTTTTCAAAAACTGTGAGTATTGAAGTATGAGCCTTAAGCTCATCAATCAGATGCTTGGCAGTCTTGATACGATTTGGATTGCCAGTGCGTAATGAATTTTCATATTGCGCGTAACGGAGCGATAAATTATGAAAATCGGGAATGGTGGTATTTAATGAGCCGGCATCGAACCCGGATAGTAAGTGCGTAAATCTCCCAAATTGAAAAGCCGCCTCGAAGGCCTGTTCAGGAGAAGACACTACGTTAATTGTATGAGACCCCACAATAAACGGAAATAGTCTGAAGTACCCCTCGTTTTCAAGGTGAACCAACTCCATTTTTGCCAGGCTCTCTAACGGAGAAACAAATAAATAGTCAGGGTTATGGCGGTTGAGGTAAATGTTGATGCGTTTAATGTTGTCAGCAATCTTGAAAGGATGCTTGAAAATATTATCATTAATTTGTTGCAGAATAAATGTGTCCTTACCACACTTAACTTTCCAAGTTCTATTGATAAGGCCACTGACCAATGGCTCTATTCGGCATAGATTAGCTTGAATTCCAAATTCAACAAGGGCAGATTCTATCACTTTTTCTCCAGTTGAAAGAAAGATTAATGATTTAGCAAGATACGAAATCAGAGTCAACCCGATCCTAGAGCTTTGGATAAACTAATGGATATTTTATAGCCAATGTCTAATTCAAAAGTAAAACTGTTGAATAGCAGACACAAAAAAAGCGCGTAGAATTTCTCCACGCTTTTTCAAATTAAAACCAACCAAAAACTATTTCAACTTAACTCGGGCAAACCACAATTCTTTTCCCGGCTTATCAGCTCCAAAGAAAACAACGGTTTCATTTTTATCGGTTTGAAGGAATGGATATTGGGGATCAAGATAGAAGCCATCACCTTTACCAAATGTTTTTAAATCTGTAAGTGTAGAGTTGCCCGTATTAATTTTTCCAATGCGTGGATAAGTCAATAGCTTTTCACGACTTTGACCTTTTATTTCTTGGAGTATCCAGTATTGATCACCATCAGATCCTTCAATAATAGTTTGAGGGCAGGCATAGACAGTAGTTATTTTTGTAACCGTGGTGTAACCAATTCCATTCAGGTAATTATAATCTACAGTAATACCTTTCTCTTTTGTATCTAATCCATATTGCGCTTTTAGTTTTCCATTTACATCGAAGTGAAAGCCTAATACATCTTCATACTTGGTAATCGCACCTTCTTTTGTTTTATCATAATTTTGACCTAACACAATCAGATCACCACCGGATGTGAAGAAATAAGAACGCACACCAAATTCACGGCCATTATAATCTGGTGTTTTGCGTTGGCTTGGTGGAAATTGCTGCTTGGCTTTAAACTCTTCAAGATCAGTTTCAGTTAGATAGACCATTTTTCCATTTGATACTTTTAATAATTGAACAGCTTTGTATTTTACTTCACCACCGCCAAATCGGGTTCCGGCACCTTCATTAAAATACTTATCACGACCCGCCATAGCAGGGCCATAGAAATAAAGTTCACTGTTGTTTACTAGCATATCGTCAATTCTCCAGAAGCTGGCCGGACTCTTGAAGCTAAATTGCTCAACAACGTTGCACTGGTCATCTACTCGTATATAGGTGTAATTATTATTATCAGGATCGGCCAATTTTTTACCCATTACATTGGATGGCGCGAAAATAAAAATCATCCCTGATATGCCAGGATTTTCAGGATCATCAGGATTATCTTTATCCAATGACCGAACAAAGGCAAGACTTTGTGCGGTTTTAAATTCAAGATCTTTACTCTTCATCAGATTAAGATCATTGTCAAACTTCATCAGGCGAATAGCACCAACATCTTCATTGCCCTTGGCGCTTATTTTAGCTTTTACCGATGCGAGTATGTACAGCTCACCTGTCATATCGTCTTCGGCATGAGTTATGCCAGTAAACTTATTTCCGTCATCTGTTTTTGGTTTTATTTTTTCAAGGATTTCTACTTTGCGATTATAGCCGCCTAGTAAAAATTGATACTTATAAGTTATTTTCTTCTTACGCAGTACAAGCGCACCCATCATATTGTTTTCCACCGTGTTTCCCATTACGGTATACTCGTCACCTTTAAACCTAAACCACTTGAATTTCTTCTTCATCTTTTCGGCATCTTCTGTAAACTCATCCTCCTTAACCAAGTTGAAGTCGTTGTCAAATACATATTGTTCGTATTTGAAAGTATTTTTCTTTTGATCAGTGAAGTACGTGAGTGTATACGTTTTAGCGGCATTGTCATAATCAAGGCCCGCTAAAAATCCACGCTTTGAAGCGCGGGAGATTTGATACGTTTTTTCCAGTTCTAGTTGTTGCGCATCCAATATTGGCGAAACAATAAACAATGTCAGCGTAAGCATTAATAATTTTTTCTTCATGAGTTTGAAAATTAGGGTTCAGTAAATGGATTTTATTTGGCCCGAAAGGTGACCTCAATAGAAAAAAGAAACAATACCAATGAATGGGTATAGTGCACTCCGTACCAGCACGGATGAAAAGGAAAAGTCTGCTAATAAAATGGATTAAGTTTTCTCTAGGTAAGCATGCCTCCATCAACCTGCAACACTTGCCCTGTGATGTAAGTTGAAAGATCAGAACCTAAAAACACGCATGCATCCGCTACATCTTCGGGTTTACCTCCGCGCTTAAGCGGAATGGCATCGCGCCAGGATTGCACAGTTTTAGGATCAAGCACCGCAGTCATTTCAGTT
>JBBSBG010000370.1:0-3516 GCA_038251495.1 Cytophagales bacterium | reverse complement strand
TCTTCTCACCACAAAATGATTTTGTTTTTATGCCTGATCTTGGCTCCGACAAGATTTGGTGTTACGCTTTTGATCCATCAAAAAAAGAACCGTTGCAAAAATTTGCAGCCGGTGATGTAACGCTAACACCCGGCAGTGGCCCGCGGCACCTTGCCTTTCATCCCAATAAAAAATTTGCTTATTGTATTGAAGAATTAAGTGGCATGGTTTCAAGTTATGCTTATAGCAAAGGCGTCATGACACCTATCCAAAGAATCGCAACGCATGAGTCATCAAATGCCGGTCCATTTGGTAGTGCTGATATACATATCTCACCAGATGGAAAATTTCTATACGCTTCCAATCGCGCTAAGGAAAATAACATTGCTATATTTTCCATCGATTCGAAAAAAGGAACATTAGAGTTTGTCGGACTTCATTCTACATTAGGTGAGCATCCAAGGAATTTCATGATCGATCCAACGGGTCATTACTTGTTAGTTGCAAATCAATTCACAAATAATATTGTAGTATTTAAACGTGATAGCAAGACCGGATTAATCTCACCGTCAGGAACTGAAATCTCGATTCCTAATCCAGTTTGTCTGCAGATGATTAAGGTTGGTAATTAATTCATCAGAATTTATTCGATACCGCCCTATAACTGAAGTATTAATATCAGCTAAATCTTTCAGGTTATTTTCCAAGCATTGGAAACAATCGTCTAATGTCATCAGGTGTAGGCTGTGTGCCATACTCGCAGATTTCAAAAGCCTCAATATGTTTGGCGGCAGCCGCGCGCTCTTTTCCATACCATTTTTCCACCGCCTGTTTTAATTCTTGGCTGATGACACGAGTTTGAACTTTTGTCAACCAGCCAAGTCTTTCCGTTTTCAAAGTCGGAACTTCATTGGCATAACCACCGATCCATGGCAGCCATTCAAAATACTGCGACTCATGAGCAGAAAGCGCATACATTTTTTTATCAAAAACGGTAGTAATGTCAACAACAATATCAGGACGGAAGGGATTAGGTCGAATAAAGTAGTCTTGATAATATAGAAAAACAGGATTTTTTCGAAGGGGCGGTGTATCGGGTGCAATGTTGGGTACTCCAACCATGTAGGCAGCATCCTGAACTAAAACTCCGGTGTATCGATGATCTGGATGGTAATCGTTTGGTCGCGGAGCTATCACTACATCGGCATTCCATTCGCGAATTTTACGGATGACTTGCAATCGCACATCCAGATTTGGAATTAGTTCGCCATCGTGATTATCGAGTACATCGTAGGTTACACCAAATCGTTTGCCCGCTTCTTTCGCTTCGGCCATCCTGCGTTTGGCTAGCGCACCGCCCCCTTCTGTTTGGTGTCCGGCATCTCCATTAGTAACTGAAACAAATTTCACCGCATGTCCCATTGCGGAGAAGAGGATGGCAGTGCCTCCGCTATCTCCATCACAATCATCGGGGTGAGCACCAATCATAATAATGCGCAACGCATCAGCTTTAGGTTGTGCCACTCCAATAGAAACAATATATATTAGAGCTAAGATTGTGAAAATTGACTTTTTCATAATTATTGATTGTTGAGTTGAAAATAGTTATTTTCTACCTGAAAGACTAACCAATAGCATAAACCTGATGATTACTAAAAGTTTTCTACTACTCATGATATCACTCCCAAGTTTGGCGATAGCCCAAGAAAGTTCTCCTGCCGGTAAGCAAGCGATTTTGAAGATCGCACAAACGAAAGACTTTGAAATAACCGGTGATGGAACTAACGAAACATGGAAAAGCATTCAATGGCTAACACTTACAAAACGCAGTGGTTCGTCAGTAAACTACAAAACACAGGTAAAGTTGCAGTACTCAGCTACCGGAATCTATGCCTTGTATTGGTGCGAGGATGAAAAAATCACCGCAACCCTTACCGAACAACATGCCGATTTGTATAACGAAGATGTGGTGGAGATTTTTTTCTGGACAAATGAAAATCACCCAATCTATTTTGAGTATGAATTATCACCCTTGAATTATGAATTGGTGTTGATGGTGCCAAAACTAAATGGAAAATTTCTTGGATGGATTCCCTGGCATTACCAAGACGAGCGGTTGACGCGTCACGCAACAAAAATCGTAAAACAAGACGAGCAGGTAACGGGCTGGTATGCCGAATTCTTTATTCCCTTTACCCTGCTCGCCCCGCTTGAAAACGTGCCACCCAAAAAAGGAACTACCTGGCGGATGAACAGTTATCGGATTGATTATGATACTGGCATTACTACATGGACATGGCAACCTATCCAAACTACCTTTCACGACATTGAAAACTTTGGAACGCTTTTGTTTGATTAGTTAAATAAATTCCTGCCAGACCTGAACTCCATGGGGAAGTTGACTATATAAAATCAGTAACATCCTTATTAAATTTTTCCAAATAGACTTAGTGCATTCACATCATGATACTAGCTTCATAATACTATTATCTAGAGCTTAACCTGCAACCCTTGTCTTTGTCATCTTTTCATTATATTTAGTTAACTATTTCTGCGAGTGTTAAATCCACTTAAATCGGAGTTTCGTCAAAACACAAAATCCACAACTATGATTAATGAAAAAATTGCCCCACCTCAAAACAATGTTCGAATTGAAGTGGAAAGAATATTTCAACTCCAAAAATCTAATCAACAGAAAATTGCCGATACATCAGCAAAAGAACGCAAACAAAAACTTGATAACCTTCACAAGGCAGTATTAAGGTATAGAGAAAAAATTCACGAAGCCTTGTACAACGATTACAAAAAACCGCCCGCTGAGGTGGATCTTGGTGATATCTATCCAATCACTTCCGAACTCAAACACGCAAAATCTCATTTAAGTAGTTGGATGCGTCCTCGTAAGGTTGCTACTCCCATGGCGCAAATGGGCACAAGTTCCTATATCCATTACGAGCCTAAGGGAGTTGTTCTCATTATCGCACCTTGGAACTTTCCGTTCAACCTTACGTTCGGCCCAATGATCTCTGCTATTGCTGCTGGCAATTGCGTGATGTTAAAACCTTCTGAACATACTCCACATGCTTCGGCATTAATGAAAAAAATCATTAATGAATTATTCGATGAAGCAGAGATAGCCGTAGTAGAAGGAGATGCAACTGTCTCTACTGAATTGTTAAAACTTCCATTTAATCACATCTTTTTCACCGGAGCACCAGAGATTGGTAAAGTAGTGATGCGGGCGGCCGCTGATAACTTAGCTTCGGTTACTCTTGAGTTAGGTGGCAAGTCCCCTACCATTGTAGATGAAACTGCTAACCTGAAAGTAGCCGCGCAGCGTATCGCTTTTGGAAAATGGGTGAACAACGGACAAATCTGCATTGCGCCTGATTATGTACTAGTGCATAAATCCGTTGCCGAAAAGTTTATGAATGAACTTAAATCAACACTCCAATCCTTTTACGGTGATGATGCCACAGCATCTGATTCATACAATCGCATTGTGAATCATAAACATTTTCAGCGGATTGAAAGCTA
>JBBSBG010000369.1:0-3562 GCA_038251495.1 Cytophagales bacterium | reverse complement strand
GAGATTCTATGGTGGTTGACCACTTTATTTCGTTTATCAGTGACCATTATTTTTCGCGATGCCAAACAATTCATTCTACACAGATTTGACCATCGCGAGCTTTGACATTCAGTTATTTATATAAGAATACTAAATGATGGTAGTGAAATAACTTTCAATTATCACACTCGCGCGAAAAGAAGTGGTCAAGGGTAGCAAAATCTCCACCTTAAAGGACTTTCCACAGTATTCACAAATTCTTGTTACAAGTATGTTAGAGCTTATTTACCGCTAGGTAACAGGGTGTATCTTATTGTATCAGTATGTATCATAATTTCGCCAACCTTGTACCTGATTTGTACCTAAATCACTCTAGGTACACCAAAGGCACAGAAAGGTGCAGAAAATCCATTAAAATTATGATATCAACAATACATGAGGTACAGATAGTATCGGCCAATTTTGGCTTTTATTAATTGTTTCATATATGGGCATCTCTAAAAACTCCGCTTACCCTTCACTTCTGGAGAAGGGGCAGGGGTTGAGGTAATGAAAGCAAGGGTTTTTAGAGATGCCCATATGTTTGTTTATGGATTATTATTAATGCCTACTTTCCGATACAAAAGTTGGCAAAAATATTTTCAAGTAAGTCATCACTTGTTATCGTACCCGTTATCTCGCCAAGAAAATGCAGGGCTTGCCTAATGTCCATCGCAAGAAAGTCGCCTGTTATTCCGGAGTTCAAGCCAGTCACAACTCGCTCTAGAGCTTCATTGGTTTCTGTTAGCTTTTGATAGTGTCGAAGGTTTGTTACCAATACATCGCCTTGCTTCACTTCCTGAATGTTGACTTTAGATAGGATTTCTTTTTTTAGAGTTTCGAGATTCGTTTTAGAGGATGCCGAGATTAGCACAAAATCCTGATCGTTAATGGCACTTAGTAATTGCTTCGAGGCTTTATCAACTTTGTTTCCCACTTTGATGTAAGGCCTCCCGATCGCCTTTAATCTTGCTTCTTCAATGGCGATCTCTTCAATAGTGGTATTCGATAAATCAAACAGATACAAAATCAACGCGGCAATTTTCATGCGCTCGTGCGTGCGCGAAACGCCAAGGGCCTCAATGACATCCTGCGTTTCGCGCAAGCCGGCCGTATCCATAAACCGAAAGGTGACACCACCTAATGTTATCTCATCTTCAATCACATCGCGTGTGGTACCTGGAATTTCAGAAACAATAGCCTTCTCTTCATTTAGCAAAGCATTCAGTAAAGTTGATTTACCTGCATTCGGTTTACCAGCTATTACGGTAGGAATGCCATTCTTAATCACGTTACCTTGATCGAAGGAAGCAATCAAGCGCGTGAGATAACTTTGAACCTTTTCAACAAGCAGCAGCAAATCATCACGCTTGGCAAACTCGACATCTTCTTCACCGAAATCAAGTTCTAACTCGATTAACGAAGCAAAGTGAATTAACTCTTCGCGTAAGTGAGTAATCTCATTCGAGAACCCGCCCCGCATCTGGTTTAATGCCGCTTGACGAGCGTTGTCATTTTCGGCATGAATGAGATCGGCTACTGCTTCGGCTTGAGCCAAATCAAACCGACCGTTCATGAAAGCACGTTTGGTAAACTCACCGGCTTCGGCAAGTCGCGCCCCATTCTTTAAAAATAATTTTATGATTTGCCGAATAATAACCGGTGATCCATGGCATGAAATCTCTGTTGAGTTCTCTTTGGTGAAAGAGTTTGGTTCTTTAAACACTGTTACTAAAACCTCATCAATGATTTTATTCTGTTCACCAATTGTTCCAAAGTGAACACTGTGCGTAGGCTGATCGATTAATCGCTTTCCGGCAAATACTTTATCAGTAATATCTATTGAGTCTTTTCCTGAAAGTCTGATAACCGCCAAGCCGCTTACTCCTTGCGGAGTGGCAAGGGCTATGATAGTATCGTCAGCTAAACGGGTTCGAGACATTGGCTGCAAGATAAAAGAAAATCAGGTTAGCGGTTCTCTTACAATCAACACAGGTATTTTAACCCGGTGCCGCACCGTGTCAACAGTAGTTCCAAAAATTAAATCCTTTATCAGGTTGTGGCCATGCGCACCCATCACCAATAAATCGGCATTAAACTCTTTTACCATGCCTGGGATTTTTCTTTTTGGATTTCCATATCCGATTTTCATCTCAGCGCGATAGCCCATTTCAGTAAGTTGCCGAACATATTTATTCAACGCTTCTTTGTCTATGCTCGATTCTTTATCGGCAATAGAACTTCCATAAACCATTGCACCTGCACTTTCAACAATGTGAATGAGCAGATATCGAGCCTCACTGCCGCCTTGTGAAATGGCATTTTGTATCGCAATGGCATCTACATCTGTAAAGTCAATCGTGATAGCAATTTGTTTGTAGATAGGGTTAACCAAATCAGTTAATGTTACAGCCGTTCCATGCGGAATGCGGGACGATCTTTCAATACTTCTTTTATCAATTAAGGGTTTGAATGTAATGTAAACCAATAGTAATGCCGCTGCTATACAAACTGGAATTATCGTTACCCAGATAATCCAGGCATTGTCTCCGGCAGCACTTAGCCAGCCCGTTACTTCTTGAATCACCAATTGTACATTCAATCCAACAATAATAAGCGCGATAACCCACGCGAGTATTTGAACCCAAAGCTTATTGGCAAAAATTCCCATCTTGCTTTTGTCGCTGGTAAAGTGGATCAACGGAATAACAGCAAACCCCAATTGAAGACTGAGCACCACCTGACTGAGCACTAACAGCGCTCCGGTTTCACTCTCACCATAGATTATTATAACGAGGTATGCCGGGATGATTGCTATCAAACGCGTGATTAATCTTCGTAGCCAAGGCGCTATCCTTAAATTTAAATAGCCCTCCATTACAATTTGTCCGGCCAACGTTCCCGTTATTGTTGAACTCTGCCCCGCAGCAACTAGTGCAACGCCAAACAAAATAGGCGCTAATTCAGAACCAAGAAGCGGAGCGAGGAGTTTATGTGCATCCTGAATTTCGGCCACTTCAAACATGCCGGCCTTAAAGAAAGTGGAGGCGGCCAGCACGAGAATAGCAGCGTTGACAAAAAATGCAGCGTTCAGGGCAATGGCTGAATCAATGAAATTATATTTTATTGCAGACCAAATTCCTCTATCTGTTGACGAATCTATTCTACGTGTTTGCACGAGTGAAGAGTGCAGATACAGATTATGTGGCATTACCGTGGCTCCAATAATTCCGATGGCTATGTAAAGCGCAGTATCATTAGGCAGTGAAGGAATGAATCCAACAAGCAGATCACTCATATCGGGTTTTGCCAAAATCATTTCTACAAAAAAGGCACCGCCAATAATCACTACAAGGGCAATGATAAAAGCCTCCATTTTACGCATGCCATAACTTTGCAGCACAAGAATTATTAGCGTGTCTAATACAGTAAGCGAAACACCCCACACCAAAGGCAAATCAAAAAGTAGTTGCAGGCCAATAGCCATTCCTAATACTTCGGCCAAGTCGCAGGCGGCAATGGCAATCTCGGCCATAAACCACAG
>JBBSBG010000368.1:0-3567 GCA_038251495.1 Cytophagales bacterium | reverse complement strand
TTTACTTCCAATTTCTGTTCTTTGGAAGCTTTGATCATTTTAGGCAGGGTACAACTTGAAAAACTAAGAGCCCCAATGATCACGAATGCGTAAACTAATTTTCTCATGGATTTTGATTTATGGTTTCTGTAAGCGAGGTGCAAAGTTAACCTTATACCCCTTATTATTGCAAAAATAGTCAAAAAAATAACTTAGTGGCCGTGTGCAATAGAAGTGTTACCACTTATATTTGTGCGCTGGCTTTTTAATCGTTAGATAGGCGTTTACTTAGGTAAACGGAAGATTTGAGGGGAAAATTCAATAAAATACAATGACAAGTTTGATCAAAAGCATTCAAAGTTTTTTTGAACGACAAGCATTTGGGGTTTGTACTACAATGGGCGAAAAGATGGGAATAGCTACTTCTTCCATTCGGTTGTTCTTTATATATACCTCTTTCCTCACCTTTGGCTCACCGATTATCATTTACCTTTCGCTAGCCTTTGTTCTTAATATGCGTACTCATTTGCGCAGGCGAAGCACTATTTGGGATTATTAAAATTCTGTTAAGTCTTTGAAGGTCTTTTTGCCTAACAAGTAATAGGCTGCTATAATGGAACCCGGATATTGATTCGTTACATTATAATGCTGCACTTGCATTTGTAAAATTCGTCTCTTTTTTAAGTTGGATCTAAAGCGCCACCAAAAACTACCATGAGCCTTAATCACAGCCCAACAATCGGCAGGTGACCCCTGAAACAAAAACTTTAGCGCAGCAATCATGTCTAAGCCCGATCGGATTGGAAACTTCCACCAAATTTTATTTGCCGGTAAATGCTTAAAAAGTAGGGAAAGTCCATTTCTGAAATTGAGATAGGTTTTATGAGGGCTGGATCGGGAAAGCGTGCCCGCCCCAACATGATAGACTGTACTTGCCCCAACGTAATAAATACTATGACCAGCGCGATTCAATCGCCAGCATAAATCAATCTCCTCCATGTGCGCAAAAAAATCTTCATCCAATCCGCCAGCGCCATGATACATATTAGATCGAATAAAAAGGCATGCACCCGTAGCCCAAAAGATTGGCCGGGTATCATTGTATTGACCTAAGTCTTTTTCAAGGGTTTCAAAAATTCTACCGCGACAGAAAGGATAACCTAAGGCATCAATAAATCCGCCACCGGCTCCCGCGTATTCAAATTTATCTTTATTATGATAAGAAAGTATTTTGGGTTGCGCGGCCGCGATAGACGAATCGCTTTTAAAAAGTTTGATGATGGGATCAATCCAGCCGGGAGTTACTTCCACATCTGAATTCAATAGAACATAGAATTCTGATTGAACCTGTTTCAATGCATAGTTGTAGCCACCACAAAAGCCAAGGTTGCTTCCGATTTTTATAACCTCCACTGATTTTTTAAATTGATTTTCTAAAATTGAGATTGAATCATCAGTTGATCCATTATCAGCAATAATAATTTTTGCCGAGCCGCTGTTGGCAATTACCAATGGCAGGAACTGTTGAAGAAAATTTCTTCCGTTGTAATTTAAAATAACAACCACTAATTCGGTCATCCCATCAGGCTGCTTAAATCCATGCCTGGGATATTAGGAAGCAAGCCGTCAGTAGCCTTCTTCATTTCTTCTTTCGCTACCACTTCAACTTCTTCATTCGCTTTGTTAACAGCCGCCACTACAAGATCCTGCACCAACACTTTATCATTGGCCTTTAAAATAGTAGGATCAATATCTATTGAGACTACTTGTTTCTTTCCGTTTACAACTACGCGCACCATGCCGCCACCCGCTTCGCCTGTTGCTTGCACCCGAACAAGATTATCCTGCGCTTCTTTTATTTTAGCCTGCACCTCTTTCATCTTCCCCATCATCTTCATCATGTCGAACATAGCTGTGTTATTTTAGTTGATTCAGTAAAGGTAAAGATTATTTTGCATGTCCGCCTGCGCGAAGCTTCGGCATAGGCAGGCTAAGTCTGGAAGTAGATTAAGGAAAACTAATGCTTCAAAGTATTTTTTATAATTCAACAATCGTATTTTCCTTACAGAGACGATACTTGAAAGTACGTAATCCGAATACCGTTAGTGATAATATATCGGTAGAATGAATGTTTAGGTAGTTATATAGAATCCTGTTAGGGATGACATCTCTTAACATGAAAATCGAATGCTAGTTTTTTTTCTTTAAGATGACCACCGTGCTGCCTCGTGAAAAAAGTCTACCAGCCAGATCCTTGATTTGCGCTTTCCAAACATAGGTGCCTTCAGGTAATGCACGACCATTATTAGTGCCGTCCCACGGTGTATTTTCATCCGTATAAAAAACCAATGAACCCCAGCGATCAAAGACCTTCAATTCTATTTTTACAATGTAGTGTCCTAATACCGTAAAGGTTTCATTTTCAACCGGCCCAACACCATCGGGTGTAAATGCATTCGGATAAAACAGATTGACATCTTTAGTTACCACTACTTTATTAGATACAGAATTGATTGTACCCGCCTCAACAGGTTGCGCAATGATTTGATATTGCACCACCTGATTAAGTATATCAACTTGATCATCGACCCAAACGGTGTCCGTGCCAACATTCACAGTCTGCATAAGCCCCCCACTCTTATCGAATTTTTCTATCCGATAATTACTTACGCCATTGCGCCAGCCTTTAAGTGAAGACCAGCGTAATGTGATTACATTTTTAGGATCAACGGAAGCAGTTAAACGCATGGGGCAGATTAATGCCCCAATAGAACTGGCGTTGCCGCATAAATCGCCATAGTTAATCCGATAACAAAAAGTACCATCGGTTGTGTAGTCAGTATCGATCAGGTTGGTGTTAGTTGTTTTAGCTAACAACCCAAATGAAGAATTATTTTGATTTCGCAGCACAGCATATTCTTCCACAGTAAACAAGGGATCTTGCTGCCAGGTTAAGGTCACCCCATCGGAACCAACCACTGACGAAATATTATTTACAGCCGTTGGACTAACCGTAGTAAATGCTTCACCACATTTTTCGAGCGAAATACTTCTTGTGCCTCCTGCATATAAATTAATTACCTGATAACAGTAGTTTGTTTTGCAAATCACATCAACATCATTGAACGTGGATGGCGCACCCGGAATTAACGTATATGAATTTCCATTACGAATAATTTCTGTTGTGTTTACACCGAGTGATGAAGTTGCCCAGGTAAGGTTATTTGATCCATTCTGTATCGCCAGATCAAAATTATGACTACATACTGGAAATGAATACGTGTTGCTGTTGGTGCATGGGTCAAATGAACTCAGCCGAAAGCAATAAAAGTTTTCTTCTGTTTTTAAATTTGGAATGGTGACAGTATTAACTCCGTACAAGGTTTGAAATTGTTGAAAGGTGGCAGAGTTGTTAACGGCAATTTCTAATTTATACTGAATGTTTTGCTGGGGTGTAAAATCTAATTTTATACTGCTTGCATCTACTGCGGTTAACGTATTAATTTGTGGAACCGGCAAAGTAAGGAGTGAAGTAAAAGGCAACACCTTTGCGCTGCAGTTGTTGGCAGCATTGATATCTTTTCCTTT
>JBBSBG010000367.1:0-3573 GCA_038251495.1 Cytophagales bacterium | reverse complement strand
CTTTTGGTACAGAAAAACTTCCGGCCATATCGGCCTCGGCCTCAAAAGATAAAGCGGGGTTGGTTCATATCTCTTTGGTAAATGTCGATCCTAAAAATGCAAAAGAAATTTCCATTGAACTTCGTGGTGGGAAATACTCAACTGTAACCGGAAGAATTTTAACGAGTGCTAAACTACAAGATCATAACACCTTTGAAAAACCAGATGCTGTAAAGCCAACGGCATTTAAACAAGCTTCGCTATCTAATAATGTTTTGAAGGTTACCCTTCCGGCACATTCGGTAGTAGTGTTAGAGTTGAAGTAGGTTTAAGGCCGATCAAGGTTTCAACCTTTTATGCTGAGCTACAAGGTTGGAAACCTTTTGACTATTCCTCTATTGAGAAATATTCTTCGAAATAAACCGATGCCTTTTCGAGATGGATTTTTATAAATTGATCTTTATCTCCAAACCAGTTTAGCACTTCATCTTTCATTAGATTGGTTTTTAAATCTGAAAGTATTGCCTGATAGGAAGACCATTTCCATTTTGTGAAATCTTTAGAGACAAAATGCTTAGCTGGATTTGTATGGATATAGATAATCGCCTGGGTAAAGTGACTCTCATTTTTAATTTCAACTCGCTTAAATGGTTTGTAAAACAAGTTTCCTTTTCAATTATGCACCTTATTGAAAGCAAGTGCATAAGACTGAAAGAATCTTTTGAAGGCATGTTCAATAAGTTCACTACAGGGAATAGTATCCTTTAGGAATTTTTTCTCTGTTGCAGAAAGTTCGCTGAGCTCGGAGGAATTGAGCGTTGCTTTTATCTTTTCAAGGGATTTTATTCGGATAAGAAAATGAAAATGATTGTCTAGTAGACACCATGCAAAGGTTTCGGTAAATGGATGTAGGTACTGGGCATATTTTCTGAGAAAGAAATTCCGATTCTCATCTGATAAGAATAATTTTTCTTTGTTATTGGTGCGATTAAATACATGATAGATGCCGAATTCCTGAAAATCTACCAGATATTTTGGATTGATGGGCATGTTGAAAGGTACTGAAAGTACGGGTTTCAACCCTAATTACGCGGAGGAATAAAGGTTGGAAACCTTTGTTTGCTAACCTTATGGGAAGGGAAAGTTATCGTAGAAGATTTCCAACCTTCCTTTTTCTCTGAGTTAATAAGGTTGGAAACCTTTAAATCAAGAGTTAGAAACCTTACTCTTCACCCACTCTCTGGCATTAACAAACGCTTCAATCCAGGGTCCAACTTCATCAGTTTTTCGCGTGCGCGGATAGTAACCCCAGTTCCATGGAAAGAGTGTCCGCTCGATATGCGGCATAATCGCAAGATGTCTTCCATCTTTTGATGAAAGTGCGGCCACCGAAAAATCTGAATCATTTGGATTGCCTGGATATTCAGGAAACGTGTAGGTTGCAGCTACCAGATACTCTTTATGAGTTTTTAAATCAAACCTCCCTTCGCCATGCGCAACCCAAGCACCTAATTGTGTGCCTTCAAAACTTTTTAATAGAACAGAATCGTTTTGCGGTATTGTTAGATTAATAAAGATTGATTCAAACTTTCCTGAACCGTTATGATGCATTTTTGGATGACTTGCCATATCCATATCACGATACACGAGACCTAGTTCCATCATCAATTGACATCCATTGCAAACACCCAGGCTCAGCGTATCATCACGCTTATAAAAATTATCAAGTGCAGTTTTTGCTTTTTGATTATAAAGAAATGCTCCAGCCCAACCTTTTGCAGAGCCTAACACATCAGAGTTAGAGAACCCGCCCACAAACACAATCATGTTGACTTCAGTCAGATCTTCACGACCTGTCATCAAATCAGTCATGTGCACATCCTTTACATCAAAGCCAGACAGATAAAGTGCGTACGCCATTTCGCGGTCGCCATTCACGCCTTTTTCTCTAATGATGGCAGCCTTTATTCCGGTGGGAGTTCTACGCTTTGGATCAATGTTGTAAGTAGAAAACTTACCATCAAACTTTGGTTGGAATTTGTATTCTAATACTTGCTTGAATAAATTTTCTTTTCTCTTTTCAGCATGACCTTTTGGTCGTTGAATTTTGTCTAACAAGTAAGAAGTGTGAAACCACGTATCTCTTAAATTGTCAATGGACAACTGATAATTAACAATTGATAGTTCGCGACTGTTATTCACCTCCGCAATTACCTTATAATTAATTCGTTGATTGTCTAAGGCTATTTTAACAGTCTCTACATCGGAGACTTGGATAACAATCCCTGAGTTTTCGCTAAAGAATGTTTTAATAAGATCATCGCCCAAATCTTTTGTGCTAATTGACAAGCCAATAGTAGGAACAGGGAAACACATTTCTAATAATGTGGTTATTAGTCCACCTGATGAAATATCGTGACCTGCTAAAATTTGAGTTTGTTTTATGAGTTGTTGAACGGCTTCGAAGGCTTTAACAAAATAGGCTTCGTCAGTTATTGTGGGAACTTCAGTACCTAATTGATTTAAAACTTGAGCAAAACTACTTCCGCCTAACTTGAAAGTATCTTTTGAGAAATCAATGTAAATAAGCTTTGAGCCAATGATAGGTTCAAGTGCCGGTGAAACAGTTTGCCGAATGTCACTTACCTCGCCCACAGCCGAAATGATTACAGTACCAGGAGAATATACAACTTCACCATTCGGATACTTCTGTGTCATCGACAGAGAATCTTTTCCGGTGGGAATATTAATACCAAGTTTACAAGCAAAATCACTCACCGCTTCAACCGCTGAATAGAGTCTAGCATTTTCACCCGCATTTTTTGCGGGCCACATCCAGTTCGCACTAAGCGAAATACCTTTTAAGCCATGGGTAAGCGGAGCCCAGATGACATTGAGTAAAGCTTCGGCAATAGCCAGTTTGCTTCCCGCTGCAGCATCAACCATAGCAGCACCGGGTGCATGACCAATACCTGTTGCAATTCCTTTGTTACTTGTAAAGTCTAAAGCCATGACTGAAACATTATTCAGCGGAAGCTGAATAGAACCACAAGTTTGTTGGGTTGCTACGCGACCCGTTACGGAGCGATCGACTTTGTTGGTTAACCAATCCTTGCAAGCAACAGCTTCTAATTGTAGAACCTGTTCCAGATAGGAAACGAGTTTTGAAGCATCATAACTAACGTCTTCAAATTTATCTGTGGAGGTTGAGTCTTGCAAAATTGTTTTGGGTGATGAACCAAAGAGATGACTGATGGCTAATACTACAGGCTTGGTATTTTTCTTATTATCAACAAATTTAAACTGATGATCGCCCGTAGCGGTTCCGACTACATATAAGGGTGCGCGTTCCCGGTCAGCTGTTGCTTTTAATGCAGCGACATCTTTTTCATGTATGGCAATGCCCATGCGCTCTTGGGACTCATTACTGATAATTTCTTTGTCGGATAGGGTAGGGTCTCCAATAGGAAGTTTATCGATCTCGATTGTACCACCGGTTTCTTCCAGCAATTCTGAAAAACAATTCAAATGGCCACCTGCACCGTGATCGTGAATAGATACAATAGGATTTTGATTTGATTCAACCATGGCGCG
>JBBSBG010000366.1:0-3575 GCA_038251495.1 Cytophagales bacterium | reverse complement strand
TAGCGTAATAGTGGGTTTGATCTTGTGGACAACTTTTCCTAATTGAGCCCAATCCTTTGCCTCCAAATAAGTTTTAATATCTTCAATAGATTTCGGCATTGATTCTAAAAATGTTGCAACAATCTCCTGAATAAATTCCTGGTTGTTGTTGGAAACCGTTTTCAAATAAGTAAGATCAACAGCTGAACCATGGTTAAGGGAACTAACTTTAGTTGAAGCGGGGTGTTGCTTTATTTTGAGTTTACGCCCCAGATATTTATTTAACGTTTTAAAGAGATCGTCTTGAGTAAATGGTTTGGTGATGCAATCATTCATGCCCGCTGCGATGCATTTTTCGAAGTCACGTTGAGTTGCATTTGCTGTTAAAGCAATAATAGGCATCCGTTTCTTCTTCTGGTCGCCTTGTCTAATTGCCTTTGTTGTTTCAAATCCATCCATTACAGGCATTTGAATATCCATAAGGATGAGGTCAAAATCATGACCTCTTATTTTTTCCAATGCTACAACGCCATTTTCAGCAGTTTCATAATGACAACCCCACATCTTTAAAATACTACCGGCATACAAACGATTAATATCATTATCCTCAACTAAAAGTATAGAGGCATACTTTAATTGGTCATTGCTTTTTGGTTTATGTAATAGGTTTTCGGAAACAACTGCAGTTTTTCCGGTTTTGTAAGGAATGGAAAAGGTGAATGTTGAACCTTCGCCTTCCTTGCTATGAACACTGATAGATCCATCCTGCAGCTCGACCAATTGCTTTACAATTGTTAATCCTAAACCGGTGCCACCATATTTTCTGGTTACACTGGCGTCAGCCTGACTAAAACTTTCGAAAATTGTCTGTAGCTTATCATGCGGTATTCCAATTCCGGTATCATTGATATCAAACTTTAATAAATGAAACCCGCTTTTATTCTTTTCAGCGTTTACCGAAATACGAATAGAACCAACATGGGTAAACTTAATTGCATTGCTGATCAGATTAATAAGAATCTGATTTAAACGAACTGGGTCGCCAACAAAAATCTTATTAGCATCTTTATGTAAATTGTATGTAAGCTTGATTTTTTTTTCTGAGGCTTGTACGCCAAAGGAATCAATCAACGAATGAAGTAAGTCAATAAGATTAAATCCAATTTTCTCAAACTTAAGTTTGCCCGACTCAATGGAAGCGAGATCAAGAATATCGTTGATAATTACTTTCAGATTATCGGCTGCACTTTTAATTGCATTAAGATACGTGCGTTGTTCGTCCTTGTTAGGGTTTTTACTTAGTAGTGATGCCATGCCTGCTATCCCATTTATGGGAGTTCGGATTTCATGACTAATGTTCGCTAGAAATTGCTCTTTTGCTTTTTGGGCGCGCAAAAGTTCTACAGCATCTTTCTTTCGTTGAGTTATATCTCTGCAGTCCAAAATCAATCCTCTGATGCCTTCCTTTTGTTTTAAATTAATAGAATTAAACTCTAAGTATTTATAACTCTTATCTCGGCATCTAAATTGAAATTCAATCGATTTATTGAATGTCTTTTTTGTGCTCTTTTTCAATTCCTTTCTAAAGTCAGAAAGCAAATCTTCCGGTATGTAGTCGTAAAAATTTTTGCCGACAAGACTTGAGGGTCGGTAACCCAATGTTTCGCGGGCGGAGTTGTTGTGATAAAGAATGTTGCCATCATAATCGACTATGAAGATTATATCGGAACCATCTTCAACAACCGATTTATAAAAGGATCCTTTTCGAACGTAAGTTGATAGTGACTTCATTTTAAAATTTATATTCCAGTTACTTCCATTTCTTTTAAATAGCGATAAATGGAAGATTTGCCAATACCCAATCGCTTAGCTACATCAAGAACATTGTTATCATACTTATTCAAGTAGGTGCGAATAATCCGATACGTATATTCTTGTAAGGTCATTTCTTTTAGTAACATGGCATCATCCCGAATAGGAGTAGTGAACGTGATGTCATTTGCTTGAATCACATTTTCGCTAGACATAACCGCTGCAAGTTCAATCACCGACTTTAACTCGCGCACATTGCCTGGAAATGAATATTGAATTAGTTTCTCCTGTGCCTCTGCACTGATGCTTAATTTTTTAAGGTTGTTCTCCTTGGCAAATTGATCACAAAAATGTTTCGCTAATAGGAGAATATCCTGACCTCTTTCGCGTAAGGAAGGTAAGTGAATTGGTAAACCGAGTAAACGATAAAACAAGTCTTCGCGAAAGCGACCAGCGCGCACTTCCTCTTGTAAATTTCGATGTGTCGCGACAATCACTCGCACATCGAGTTTTATCACCTGATTGCCGCCAATTCTTGTTAGTTCCTTTTCCTGAAGTACTCGCAATAATTTTGATTGCAGACTTAAGTCCATTTCCCCGATTTCATCGAGAAAAATGGTGCCGCCTTCTGCTTCTTCAAACTTTCCAATTCTCCGACTTGCAGCCCCAGTAAAAGCTCCCTTTTCATGACCAAACAATTCGCTTTCAATAAGTTCTTTTGGAATAGCCGCAACATTTACAGCAACCAATGATTTATTTTTTCTGCTTGAATTGTAATGAATGGCTTTAGCAATTAACTCTTTTCCGGTTCCGGTTTCGCCTGTTACGGAAACAGTTATTTGGGTTTTCACCGCCTTCTCAATAAGATCAAATACTTTTTTTAATGCTATGCTAGATCCGATAATACTTTTTTCAAATTCATACTTTGTAGTTATCTCATGCTTCAAGTGGTCGATCTCACGAATTAAAGAAGTTTTGTTGCGGGCATTTTTAATTGAATTAAGAATACGATCCTTTGCTTCCTCATCTTTGATTATGTAGTCAAAGGCTCCGGCTTTAAGCAGTTCCACGGCAGTGCCAATCTTTTCCTGAGCCGAAATAATGATTACACTGATGTCGGAATCAAACTCGCGAATTGATTTGAGTACCTTTTCGCCCTCCATATCAGGTAACGAATAGTCGAGCGTAATGATGGAGGGCTTCTTGTGTAGATTGTCGATACAAGCCTTTCCGGTACTAAAAAACTCAGGCTCAAAATCCGGATTTAAGTTAAGAACATATTCTAAAAACTTGGAGTAAGCCGGGTCATCCTCAACTACAAAAATCCGCACTGGGTCTTTTTCGTACATCCGTAGTTATTTTGTTAATACTTGTGTGAATTTATTGCCTCAATTTGACTAAAATATTCCAATTTTACACTAATTCCGGTTGGTTGAAGAAATTTACTTTTAAGTACTAATTATGATCCCAGAGTTTGATGAACTATCTCAATCAGAAATTGAGCTAATGTATAAGGCACCAATCTTAGTTTGCATTCTGATTGCGGGTGCAGACGATCATATAGATAACAAGGAAATCAAAGGCGCAATTGCCTTGACCGAAAGGAAGCAGAAACGGAGCAAATCACATTTACTTTCTTTTTACAGAGAACTGGGAGAGGACTTTGAAGATAAACTAAAAATTGTAATTCAAGGTTTTCCAGTAAGTGTGGAAGAGCGCTCGCCATTATTAGTTGAAGAATTAGCCAAGCTAAATTCCATATTTAATAAAATAGATAAAAATTT
>JBBSBG010000365.1:0-3575 GCA_038251495.1 Cytophagales bacterium | reverse complement strand
TCAATTATGTATTAATTTTTGGTAAGTATGGATTCCCGGAGTTGGGATTAAATGGCGCTGGTTGGGCCACCCTTATTGCCCGAATTGTAATGGCAGCAAGCATGATGCTATACATCTATTATGGAAGAAAATTTCAAGCCTACAAATCCGGATTTTCTTTTGGTAATTATTCGCGTAATCTTGTTTCAAAGATGTTGAATATTGGATTACCTGCCGGCTTACAATTTATTTTTGAAGCCGGGGCCTTTGGCTTCTCTGCAATCATGATGGGTTGGCTGGGCACTACCGCTTTGGCCGCACACCAGATAGCGATTAATCTGGCAACCATTAGTTACATGACTACTTCAGGACTTGGTGCAGCAGCAACAATTCGGGTTGGTAATTTTTTGGGGCAAAAAGATCGGGCTAATATGCGTGCCTCAGCTTTTACTATGATTGGCATGGCCGCTTTTTTGATGGCTGCTTGGGCACTCTTATTTATTTTTGGAAGGTACTTTTTACCATCCCTCTATATTGAAGATATGTCTGTGATTAATCTTACAGCATCGTTGCTAATCATGGCGGCATTCTTTCAGTTATCTGATGGCATTCAGGTGGTTACTGCAGGCGCTTTACGTGGGTTACAAGATGTAAAAATTCCTTCTGTATTAATTTTCATTTCATATTGGATAATTGCACTGCCACTTGGCTACTGGCTTGCATTTCCGCTACAACTTGGCGCGAAAGGAATTTGGATTGGATTGTCGATTGGCCTCGCCTTAACAGCTACTGCTATGATCGTGCGTTTCAATCGGCTTTCAAAGGTGTTGTAAATGACATCGACCAACTTGTTAGTCAATTCACCTATTCTGTCTCAAAAACCATGACTACTCTTTCCAACAAAACCGGGTTTATTTGATCGGCTCTTACGTAGGAAACCACCAGCGTAGAGTCTTTCAATTCAATTAATTCGTAAACAAAGCCATCAACACCGGGCTTAATATCACCCAAATAAGTTATTCCGAGATCAAGAACGAAAGAAGTCAGCGACTTCCTCTTAAATAAATAAGAAGCTGGTAAGGGGGATGCCACAGTTCTACATTCATTCCTGTTTTCTAATACCCGACCATCGCCTTCGTTAATATTTGTAAAAATTGCGGATGTAAATGAATACCGGTCGTTCAGTTCGCATAGTTGCAAAGCAGATTCGTATGCTACGCTGCCATTGCGCAAAACAAAATAGGCCGATCCTGTGGGTGAGGGGAATGCCGCTACCTGATAGGGCGTGGTTTTGAACTTCCATGTTTTGCCAGCCACAGCAAAAAGTTTTTTTTCGTCAACTACACTAACTGAAATTCTTTTTCTACGGGTAACAATGCCATCAGCACTTGAAGCGGCAAGTTCAATTTGATAGCTTCCTGATTGTGCGTAGCTGTGTGAACCCGGGTTTTCCATATTACTGGTTTGGCCATCTCCAAAATTCCACAAATAACTTCCGGCATTCACAGATGTGTTGACTAACCCTACCTCAAGCTGGCTTGAAATAGTAGCAAAAGAAAGAGTAAAATCTGCAACCGGATCAACCCTGCCACTAACCGTTATCTCTACTTGTTTGGTATTTATCCCAGCTTTATTTCCAGCTGTCAAGTTAACGAGATAGGTGCCATTTTTTGCAAATGAATAGGTGATTGAATTCGTAAATCCTCTTCCAATTTGATCGCCAAAATCCCAAATAAGGTAGGAAGCATCTTTTGACGTTGAGGCGAAGTTAATTGTGCGGCCATCCGTTATTTGAATCTGAAAAATAAAATCAGCCACCGGAATTGAACCCGGTTGTGGGTCATCAATTCCAGTTTCGCAACCGAAAATCACCAGCACAAACCAAAAGCGAAAAATGAATTTCATAAAGTAGTTAAGTAAGACGGTTAATAGCCGTTATTTTGAGTAAGCAATGGATTTATAATTCGCTCGCCTTCGGGAATCGGAAACAGTGTTTTATCTGGTGATGTTAGGCCCACCACTGTTTGCGCAAGCACGGTTCCATCATACTTATCATATCTAAGCAGATCAAACCACCGTTGTCCCTCAAACATTAGCTCCCGTCTCCTTTCTTCACGAATTGCCGCACGAAATTTTTGTTGTGTGTCAAACTGAGCAAATGAATACGGTTCAATGCCCGGTACCGATCCATCAATATAGGTAAGGTCACGCGCGCGGTTGCGTATGGTATTTATATTTGTCAACGCTTCGGCATTTGGATAGCCCACTTCGTTTAACGCTTCTGCTATAATTAAGTAGCACTCAGTTAAACGCATAGGTATAAAATTGAAAGGATCCTGCGGATCCCACCAAGGGAATGCGTTGCGATATTTAATGGCATAGATTTGATTTGGAAATTCAGTTCGCTGCGACATGGAGAATACCTTGCGAACGTCTTTGGGGCTGGCAGCGGTACCTTCAAATAGGTTGAAGGCTTCCAAGGTAGCACCTCTTCGTGGCGAACCATCTTGGTGAAACCACGCATACCCACCAGTATTATTAAATTGATCTGACCCTCTTTTGGTTTGAATTTCAAGAATTGACTCAACGGTATTCTGGTTATTGGTATTTTCTGGCGAATTGAAAATCCTAGTCCATTTAGGTTCTAATTTAAATTCGCCACTGGCTATAATTTCGCGGCACTTGTCAATAGCCAACTGCCACTGCTCGTTATAAAGATAGATTCGTGCCATCAATAACTTGGCCGCAGCTTTGGTAGCTCTTCCTTTTGTTTGAATAACCTGTTCTTCCGGCAGCACAGCACGGTCGTCATGATTCCACGGGAGGTTAGCCTCAGCGTTGATTAAGTCTGCCATAACCTGATCCATCACTTCTTGCTTGGGCGCCCGCGCTACCTTATTATCTTCCACGTCCGAAGACTTAGGAAATTCCAAAACTAATGGAACATCCCCATAAAACATGGTCATATTGTAATACAAATAGGCTCGCAAGAAAGCCGCCTCGCCCTCTATTTGTTGTTTCCGATTTGGGGTGGAGGAATTTGAGGGCCGTGGAAAAAGATTCGGATTAATATCTGCCACCTGTTCGATCAAAAGATTGATAGATGCCAGCGCCCGATAGGTGTTGTTCCATAAAAGTGATGGTTCGCCAGAGCCGGCATTGAGACTTGGCCTAAACATTAATAAATCAGACTGCCTCCCATCAATGGGCGCTGTTAGGTCATCCGATGACCGATTGTTAAAGAACAGCAGGTCTGTAAAAACACCATCAAAAGTCTGAATATAGGTGCCAATCAAAGCAGCTTCAACTTCCGAAGGCGTTGAGTAATAGGTTTCGAGATCAATGCGATCGTTCGGTGTAATGTCTAATAAATCGCAGGTTGTCATTGTTAACAGAACAAGCACACTTATCGTAATTTTTTTTATTGATTCCATACCACGTATTTATAATCCAATGTTTATACCGAAGGTGATTGTTTTGGGATTGTTGGGATAGGTTCCGCTATCAATGCCTACTGCAATATTAGCGGTTGCGTTATGACTCACTTCAGGGTCGTAACCTGAATAGCGTGTAAAGGTTAATAGGTTATTAATAGT
>JBBSBG010000364.1:0-3579 GCA_038251495.1 Cytophagales bacterium | reverse complement strand
CGAAATCTTTGATGTGTATGCCAGCGACAGAAATAAAAAACTTCCGCAATACATTAGTAAGCATGGGGGTAAAAATAAATCGGCTATTGACTTTGGATGCGGCAATGGAAAATCCTTTCAATACCTGGCGCCAAACTTTGACCAGATAGTAGGGCTTGACATCAGCAAAGGGTTGTTGAAGCAAGCAAAGAAACAGGGTTATAGCAACATTGAATTAAAGCAAGCCGATCTTACAAAGAAGAGTTTGTTATTACCAAAATCAGATTTTGTATTCTGTTGTAATGTGATCATGTTCCCTAATCTTGATAAGAATCATCGGGCAATTGAAAATGTTTACCATTCACTTAAACCCGGAGGGTCAGCCTTATTGGTTTTGCCATCATTAGATTCTGCATTCTTTGCCTCATGGCGATTAATTGATGTTTATAAAAAGGAGGGTGTGAAAGCCAATAAGATTCCAAATAGTGAGTTTAATTATTTTAAGGGTTCAAAACGTGATTTGGTTCAGGGCATCATTCACATTGATGGCGTGCCCACCAAGCATTACTCAGAATCGGAGATTCACGTGACATTTAAAGAGCATGGATTTAAAATAACCGCGATAGAGAGACTTGAGTACAATTGGGAAACTGAAATTGATCCGGCACCCATCTGGCTTAAAGACCCATATCCGTGGGATTGGCTTGTTGAACTGAAAAAACTCTGACGAATTTACTTCAGGTTTCATAACTTTATAGTTACGTTCTACTTTTAAATCTCAACTTATCTCATACTTTATGTTTCGTTTATTCAAACAACTACTGCTTGTCGTTTTTGCAGGTCTCTTTTTTCAATCCTGCAAACAAAATGAAGCTCCGAGTAACTTAGCGTTAAGTGGTGTAATACCAAAGCCAGTTTCAGTTACATCAACAGGGGAAAGATATTCGCTAACCAACAAGACACAAATTTTTGTTACGGGTGATAATGCAGAACTTAAGAATGCTGCTACTATTTTCTCTGACCGACTCAACGAGATTGCAGATCTTAATCTTACTGTTTCCAATTCAGGCGAAGCGCCTGATAGCGAGGCTCTTTTACTGACTTTGAATGCAGATCCAAAATTAGGGGCGGAGGGCTATGAACTTAGTATCTCGGAAAAGCAAATTATTTTGAATGCAAATCAGCCCGCTGGAATTTTCATGGGGTTACAAACCCTTCTCCAACTTGTTCCAGTTACTAAAGATGTTTCTCAGAATGATTCGTTTGTAATCCCAACCGGAACCATTATCGATTATCCAACATACGCTTGGCGCGGATCGATGTTAGATGTTGCTCGTCATTTTTTTAGTGTGGAAGATGTGAAGCGTTACATCGACTTGATAAGCTATTATAAAATGAATGTGCTACACCTTCACTTAAGTGATGATCAAGGCTGGCGAATTGAAATAAAGTCGTGGCCAAATTTGGCGCTGCATGGTGGCAGCACACAAGTGGGTGGTGCCAAAGGCGGGTATTACACACAAGAACAGTATAAAGAAATTGTTGCGTATGCTGCAAGTCGCTACATAAACATTGTCCCCGAGATTGATCTTCCCGGTCATATCAATTCAGCGTTGGCTTCCTATGGCGAATTGAATGGTGGCACCGTTGTTCCTATTGAAGGAAGATATAAAGGACAAACTTCAACGGAAGGAATATTGGGTACAAAGTCAAAGCCTACTGAGTTATATACCGGTATTGAAGTAGGATGGAGTACCTTGAGAGTTGAGAAACCTGAGAGTTTTAAATTTGTTGATGATGTGTTGCGCGAGTTGGCAGCCATTACACCCGGACCATATCTTCACATTGGTGGTGATGAGGCGCATGTAACAAAGAAAGAAGACTACATTGTTTTCATCAATCGCTTTAGCGAAATGGTGAAAGCCCATGGAAAGAAAATGATTGGCTGGGAAGAAATTGCGCAGGCTGACATTGACGAAAATGCAATTGCCCAACATTGGGCTAATAAAAAATATGCGCAGCTGGCTGCTGAGAAGGGTGCTCAGATAATCATGTCGCCTTCTACAAAGGTTTATTTGGATATGCAATATGATTCTTCATCGAAACTTGGATTGCATTGGGCAGCCTACATCGAAGTGGATGATGCCTATAACTGGGATCCGGCAACTCAAGTGGATGGAGTAAGCAATGATCAAATTTTAGGTGTTGAGACTCCACTCTGGAGTGAGACACTTGTTACCATGAAAGACATAGAGTACATGTTGTTTCCACGGCTGCCCGGGATTGCAGAGATCGGCTGGTCACCTGCCGAAGGAAGAAGCTGGGATGAATACAAAGTACGATTAGGAAATCATGCACCCTTTATGAGAACGCTTGGTATAGGATTTTATCCGTCAAAAAAAGTAGCGTGGGTTGAATAGTGTTGATTTTTATCATTCAATTCAATGCGACTAATCAGCTTGCATTCAACTTTATTTTTTGAACTTAAGACCAATGAATGAATTATGGTAAGAGGAATTATTATTGTGCTGTTGTTTACGCTGACTGCCTGCGAGGTTCATGTAAAAAATGTCTATGACAAAACAGTTGACTTTAGCGAGTATAAAACATTCTGTTGGATGAATGGTTGCGAGTTTGACTTTGATGGACCGGGCTACTTCAAAGATAGTCTGGTGCGAAAAAATCTCAAGGCTGCAATTATTTCAGAACTGAAAGAGAAAGGACTTACTATAGACACCGATAACCCCGACTTGTTGATTGGCTTTACAGTAGCATTAACGGACGAGCAAGCAATTATTTTCAATCGGCCAGAGGAATCACAATTCAATATTCAACCACTTGAACACGAACGTGAGATAATCAACTATCTCAAAGGATCAATTATCATTGGCATGGCTGATAAAAAACAAAGCCGAATGGTTTGGGAATCTCAAGCGATTGGCTACTTGGAAAGAAGGCCGGATTTTACCCCTGAAGATATTCAGAAGGGAATAAAGAAGGTTTTCAAAAATTACCCACCTAAAAAGAGAAATTGATTATAGCTGAGCTTCGGCTTCCATTTCAATTAAATATTCGTCACCAATTAAATCAGCACGCACCATGGTGTTGGCGGGTTGAATGTCTTTAAAACGTTCGCCATGCGCACGCGCAATGGTTTCCCAATCTGAAATATTTCGAATAAAGATTCGAGTTCGCACAACATCGTTTAATGTTCCGCCAAGCGATTGAATAGCGCCTTCAATTTTATCGATTACAAAATGAGTTTGCGCAGTGGCATCATTACCGCCAATTGATTTTGAACCATGAGTAGCCGTTGTGCCGGATACCTGAATGCTATTTCCTTTGCGCACCGCTCGGCTAAAGCCTGCAAGGTCTTCCCAGATTGTTCCGCTTAATGCTTTCGTTCGGCCATCACTTCCAGTGTAAGAAGGAAAGGGTGGTGGAATCGTTTCCACGTGATGACTTAAATCTCCAGAAGCTGTTAAGAAAGGTGGCTTGCGGTATTCATCTCCACAGTCGCCAGGAATGGAATCTAATTCTGCGCATGCAGCTTGTAAAAGTTTTTTACTTTCCTCTGAAAGAAAAAATGAAAGCAACGCT
>JBBSBG010000363.1:0-3582 GCA_038251495.1 Cytophagales bacterium | reverse complement strand
ACGATAGCCATTGAAGTGGGCATGCAAAATGGAGGTCTTGCTTCTGGCATTGCAAAAGAAATGGGAAAGATCGCTACCATTGGTCTGGCACCGGCCGTGTTTGGTCCCCTTATGAATATCACGGGTTCTATCTTAGCTTCATACTGGCATAGAAGGCCACCCGTTGAGAAATAGATTTTAACTAAACCAAAAATTACCATCATGAAAATATTTATTGCTTGCTTATTTATGTTTGTGGGATTCTCATCGTTTGGTCAATCTCAAGATGAGAAGGCGGTTAATAATCTGGTAGAAAATTATCGACTGGCGTTAATTGATCCTACCGAAAAAAATCTGAGTGCGTTAGTTCACGATCAACTTACCTTCGGCCACTCCAGTGGTAAAATGGAAAACAAAGCTGAATTTTTAGAGGCTTTGATAAGTGGTAAATCCAATTTCAATTCTGTTGAGTTTAAAGACCAAACAGTTACAATTTCAGATAACGTTGCATTAGTGCGTCATAAAATGCACGCTGAAATTACGGAGAACGAAAAAAATAATAATATAAACCTCGGTGTGCTGCTGGTGTGGAAGAAACAAAAATCAGGGTGGAAGTTGATAGCAAGGCAGGCTTATAAGTTGTAATTCTGCAAGGTGCCTCAAAGCGGTGGATTAAAATCCACCCTTTTTGCCGTTCCATTGTTAACAATATTTTTAGGAGTTCGCTTTGGCGATCAGAATTATCTATTATTCAAACACACATTATACTCCTCCAGTATTTTTACCAGGTTGGTGGATTTATAACCGGTTTGCTTCGATTTGACTTTTTGTGCCAACTCAGCGCATTCGGCAACGAGAGCCGACATTTTGTTTGGAAATCCTAGAATGAACCGATCTGTCAAAAAACCAACCTCTTCACCTTTTTTTATCACGCCCGAACTTGGCCCGGTTTGAATTTCTTTTTCTGATTTTGCATGAAAAGTATCAAACGCATTAAAATAATTTGCAATACTTAAAATATGATCATCTTTTGGCTCTATGCTATTCTGCCAATCAATTTCTTGGCTGGTATAATAGAATAGATTAGCTACGCCTTGTAATTTCGGAATCATAAAAAATGTGTGCAAAGCATCGGCTCCGTTAATAAGAGCGGCATTAAAGGTTACGCTCTCCCGATAGATGCCATCAACAAAATATCCCTTAACCTCAGAAGGAGTAAGAAACGTAATCTTTCCATTAGCCCTAAATACTAACATACGTTCCATGATGTAGGGGTAATTATACTGAACTTCACCATTAACTTGCTCACCTTGTTTTGTAAGGTAATGGCCCGGTAAAAATCCATCTGCCGCTTTACCCCCAATTACTCGGAAGTCCGTAAAGTCTTTTGCGCCAGAGTTATACAAAGGAACTCTATTTCGAGAGAACCATTGCCATTCTGACTGCGCGGTGGTAGAGAAAACAGGAAAGATTAGAATTAGCAGAATGCATAAAGCAAGATTTTTTTTCATAACCGAATACTTTTTAATTCGTCAAATATACAAATCGGGTCATTTTTTTCATAGCGGTCCTTTCCAAAACATCGCCATTTATGAATTAGGGCGATCTTGTGGGCTAGCAGAAATGAGATATTGCGAGCTGCTGAACGAGAAGAATAAAAAAGATGCAGATAAAATTAAAAAATCACTTTCAGCCTTAATGATCTTCTAACATATGCCTGAATTGAAATGACGCTATGGATATTATAGCAGGTAGGCAGTTATGGTGCTTGTTCTGGTTGGCATGATCATTTGTTTCAACCGGAAAAGGTGGCAATAGATTCGTTTATGAACTATAAACGCCTATAAATCCTTATAAGATAACTACTTTAAAATTTTTCACCTTTGTTAAAATAATCTCCATCAGTGCCCGACTATGGGTATGTAACAACATACTTGTGGGATGGACTTTGCAATGCAAGAGTTAAAACAAAACACATTTCTAAAGGAGAAGGACAAACTGCTGGGATTTATCCGTAGCCGAGTGTCTACTGTGGAGGAAGCTGAGGACATTCTTCAGGATGTTTTCTACCAATTCATTGCAGGGTTTAAAACTATTGAGTCGCTGGATCGGGTAACCTCCTGGCTTTATAGTGTTGCAAGAAATAAAATTATTGATCGGTATAGGCGCGATGCTTCTCGGCCTAAGCGTACTGATTTTGAATTGCTTTCGGGTAAAGATGATGACGCTCCGCTTACGCTTCAAGAAATTTTACCTGATTTAGATAACACACCAGAAGCGACTCTACTACGCGAAGCAATTTGGGATGAAATAACGGAAGCATTAGCTGAGTTACCCATTGAGCAAAGAGAGATTTTTATCCAGAACGAACTTGAGGATAAGAGTTTTAGGGAAATCTCAGAAGAAACTGGAATTTCGATTAACACGCTGTTATCACGCAAACGCTATGCGATTATGGCATTGAGAAAAAGTTTGCAGGTTTTTTATGATGACTTAACATCAGCTTAATATTTTGAGCTGGTTGAATAAAAAGATAAAGAGTAAATAGTAAATAAAGATATGAGTATGAAAACTGGAATGTGGGTTGGAAAAATTTTAATCATGCTGGTAATAGGTCTGGGTATTGCCTTTGGAATTAGCATAGGTACAATGTACTTATGGAATTGGCTAGTACCCGAATTATTTAACGGACCAATCATAAACTTCTGGCAAACCATTGGTCTGTTAGCGTTAAGCAAGATTTTCTTTTGGAGTTTTGGAAGTAAGTGCCATTGTCATCAAGGCCAGCGTGCTGGCGGCCCGTGGAAATACTACTGGAAAGATAAATGGGGTAAGATGTCGCCAGACGATCGCGAGCGAATTAAGCAAAAGATGAAAGAAAAGTGGTGCTACAAGGAAGAAAACACCCAGGCTGGTTCCTAGCCAGTTCAAACGGTTGCAGTATTTTGAATGAAAAATACCTGCAGTTTTTTCAAAAAACATTAAACAAATACTAAAAAGTGGCGTTGGAGGAAACTGTGGAAACTTTTGTAAAGTTAATAGTTTCCTTAGTTTTGCACCCCTTATGGAAGAATTTGAGACGAAAGAGAAAATTTTAGAAGGCACGGAAGCGCTGTTTATGAAGTATGGAATCCGGAGTGTAACCATGGAGGACATAGCTAGGCATTTATCTGTATCAAAGAAAACATTGTATCAGCACTTTGCTGATAAGGATGACTTGGTGTATAAGATGTCGCAGATGTATTTGGAGAATAGTTTTAAGCAGTACGATCAAATTGAAAAGAGTTCAAAAAATTCGTTAGAAGAGTTGAGTAAGATTTCGGTTTGTATGAAAATGGAAATGGAAAACTTGAACTCATCACTTCTCTTCGACTTACAGAAATACCATCCCAAAGCGTGGAACCTCTGGAATGATCACAAATTAAAAATTGGAGAGTCGGTTGTAAGAAATATCGTTCAAGGTATTGCGGATGGGCTTTTCAGGTCCAACATCAACCCGCAAATCATGGCAACTACCCGCTTGATACTTATTGAGGCGGCTTTTGATCCAGAAATATTCCCAAAGGATCGTTTCAATTTTGTTGAAGTACAAATCCAACTGTT
>JBBSBG010000362.1:0-3583 GCA_038251495.1 Cytophagales bacterium | reverse complement strand
GGTGAGCTAGTGTTATAGCCTGAAAAGTTAAGCTATTTAATAAACTAAATTCATTTTTAACTGTATTTAAGACCAAACATCACTAATACTAAACATGGACACTCGAAGTGGTTGCCTTGTATAGCATGGATAATATCGACAAGCTTAAAAAATCAGTGCAGGAGTTTTATCCGGGCGTGAAATCCAAAAAGGTCAAAGCGGTGAAAAGAATAATCCCACAACATCATCGCGCTGACTTGAGCGCAACAACGTTAATAATCACAACAAAGATTCCGGGGCTGCGGCACAACCAAATTGAAACAGGCTTCGATTGGGAAGCATTTGGAAAAAATTGAAGTTGGAACTATAATCATTGACTTATCCATAGCTGCTTAACAATGCGTTGAGGTTATCTAAGGTATCGGCCTCTTCCACCGGCTTATCTTTTCGCCAACGCAGCATCCTCGGAAAGCGAACTGCAATGCCGGACTTGTGTCGCGGTGATTTATTGATGCCTTCAAAACCAATTTCAAAAACCAACTGTGGTTTTACATTTCGCACAGGACCAAATTTCTCGATTGTATTTTGTCTTATGAAATAATCAACCTTCCTGATCTCTTCATCTGTTAAACCAGTGTATGCTTTTGCAAAGGGTACAAGTCTATCACCATCCCAAACCGCGAAAGTATAATCCGTATAAAACTCCGTTCTTCTTCCATGCCCTTTTTGCGCGTAGATTAAAACAGCATCTACACTCAACGGTTTAATTTTCCATTTCCACCAGTCGCCTTTTTTTCGTCCTGTTTGGTATAGTGCTTCCTTGCGTTTTATCATAAAACCTTCCGCAACGTTGGCGCGAGAAAGTTCATGCAGTATTTTCAATTCTTCCCACGAACTAAATTGAAGCAACTTCGATAACCTGAATACATTCGATTCATTACTTTGCAGATGCAATTGTTCCAACGCAAATCTTCTCTTCTGTTGACTCTGTGCGCGAACATCAGAATGGTTGAACTCAAGAAGATCATAGGCAATGAATGCAACCGGTGCTTCTTCTAAAATTTTCTTTGAGATATTTTTTCTGCTTATGCGCGTTTGCAATACATTGAAAGGCATTGGTTTTCCGTTAATGAAACAAACAATTTCACCATCGAGTACCGTCCCGTCCGAAACGACCTTAGAAAAAACGCTTAGCTCTGGAAATTTATCGGTAACCAGCTCCTCACCTCTCGACCAAATATACAGTTCGTTATTTCGGAAAATGATTTGAGCACGAATACCATCCCACTTCCATTCCGCAAACCAATCGGCAGGATTGCCCAGTGTATCAATGGTTCCTTCTATGGCGTAGGCAAGGTAAAATGGATACGGTTTTGAAAACTGATCGTTTACATTTTCACCTAGGATCAATTCCTTAAAAGTAGTAACGAAGGGATCCCACTGCCCCATAATACGATGGGTGATCAACGCAGCATCTTGTTCAATTGATTCGCTCACGGCACGAACAACAAGTGTTTGTGAAACGCCTATACGAAAACTACCCATGATCAATTTGTTGAATACAAAAATTTCATGAGGCGAAAAATTCTGCCATGCATCCAGAATAAATTGTTTTTTTTCTTCGTCCGAAGCACGCTTCATTGCTGCCAAAGCGTGAAACCATTCACTCAATGTTTTATTGGATGTTGCCGAAGCTACGGGCAGAAGAAGTGAAATCGTTTCGGCCATGTCGCCTACGCTATTATAACTCTCCCGATAAAGCCATTCGGGAATATTTGCTTTCTCTAGGGCCCAGGCATGAATTTGTGCGGTCTTAAAATTTCGTGGTGGTCGTCTTCCTGTAAATAAAGCCAGCGCCCAAAGTTTATCCTCCTTCGATGCCGTTAGGAAGTACGTTTTCAGTAATGCCACTTTTTCATTTGTCTTAGTTGTGCGATCGAGTTCTAAAAAAAGTTGCGTAAACTGTTTCATGTTACACGTTTTCCGTTAAACCTTCTTCTTCGTTACCATACTGCGTGCTTACTTCTGCCGCATCAATACCTTGTTCACTTAGCCAGCGTGCATAGGTATCGGTATAGCCATGGGTTACAAATATTTTTTCCGCTCCCGTTTCTTTAACAACAGTATTGAGGTCATTCCAATCCGCATGATCCGATAGCACAAACCCACGATCTACTGATCTTCGGTTTTTTGCTCCGCGAACGGCCATCCATCCGGAACAATACCCGGTTGAGTAAGGCACAAATTTTTTCATCCATGGTGTATGAAGAGATGACGGTGTTGCCAGGATTAATGCTCCTTGATACAATTTTTTATTAATTTCATTTGTTACTAGAGGAATATGCGGAAGATCAAAACCAACCTCTCGCAATTTTTCATTTACATTATAGATTGCTCCATGCGCATATACGGGTTGATCAAACGGCTGAAGATTTTTGATAAGACGCTGCATCTTACCCAAGGCATATCCCATCAATACACTTGCTTTACCCTGCAATCTATTTTGTGTCCACCATTCTTTAATCTCCAACATCACTTCCTCCTGATTGGGCCATTTGTAAATAGGTAATCCAAATGTTGATTCGGTGATAAAGGTGTTGCATTTAAGCGGCTCAAAAGGTGTTGAAAAATTATCGTCCTGTACTTTATAATCTCCACTGACAACCCACACTTCACCGTTGTGTTCTACTCGTATTTGTGAAGAGCCAATGACGTGCCCAGCCGGATGAAGGGAAAAGTGTACCCCATTAATTGAAACTCTTTCCCCATAGGCAACGGTCTGAAGAGAAATATCTTCTCCAAGCCTTAATCGTAAAATGCTCTCGGAATCTTTGTGCGCAAGGTAATGCTTGCAGCCAGGTTTTGCATGATCGCTGTGTGCATGCGTAATGATTGCAAAGTCAGCCGGATTCCAGGGATCAATATGCAAAGCTGCATTTGGACAGAAAATGCCAGAGGCTGTAAATTGTAAAAGAGACTGCTGGGTCATCACGTTCTGTTTTCAATAATATCAATGCCAATCACGTACAAAAAATGATAAGGTCTGGCTATGTATAAAACTTCTAACATGCGTTGCAATAAAATGTTCTGCGCTTGGTGTTGCCCCTGTATTTGTTAATAATGGGTTGATCATCCCCAATATACAAATACATCAAGATGGATTAACCAATCTCTGATCTTGCTCGCATCTGACTTGAGTACCTCCCCTGTATATGTATTACGAAAATTCTCATCGACTTCGGAAGACCATTTCGTAAAGGTAGTTTAACACGAGACTTTATAAAACGTACTGTTTACCTCTACTGTATTAAACAGCGCACGATAATAATGCAGCCATGTAGCCCGAGTGGAGTGCTACCGGAAAAGTTTTCTTTGATGCTGGCACAACAATTCCACTCGTGCCTATTCAAATTCTGCATCATTCTCTATTTCAGTATCGTTAAACTTTTTATCGTTTTTACCATTCGCCATTTCTTTACTATCTGTACTTTGTTTTTAACATGATGTAATTGCTAGGGCAGCAAACAAAACTAATGTCAGGTAATTAATTTTCAGATTTCTCATAGCTAAAGGATTTATGTTAAACAGTTTGTTATGCATGTTT
>JBBSBG010000361.1:0-3589 GCA_038251495.1 Cytophagales bacterium | reverse complement strand
ATCATTATGACCTCCAACATTGGGGTTCGTGACTTAAAAGACTTTGGAGCGGGTATTGGTTTTACTACGGCTGCCAAGCGTGATAACGATGAAGAGGTGATGAAGTCAACCATTCAAACTGCGTTGAAGCGTGCCTTTAGTCCTGAATTCTTGAATCGTTTAGATGATGTGATTGTGTTTAACACATTACAACGCGAACACATTCACAAGATTATTGATATCACGCTCGGTAAATTGTTTGCGCGAATCTTTACAATTGGCTTCCATGTTGAGTTGACTGAAAAAGCAAAAGACTTTTTAGCTGAAAAGGGTTACGATCCACAGTTTGGTGCTCGTCCCCTAAACAGAGCCATTCAAAAATATTTGGAAGATCCGGTTGCAGAAGAAATCCTGAAAGGTGAAATTCCGGAAGGTGGCACCATCGTAGCCGACTATGAAGGCACTGGCGAAGTCCTCACTATCAAGGGGAAAAAACCAAAAGCTCCCTCGAAAGAGAAAAAGAGCGAATAAATTTAAAGGCGGGGCAACCCGCCTTTTTTGTTTCCTGTGAAAATTTCCCGATCGAGAAGCTGAAAAAAGTGAATGGCAAAATTCAAATCAGTTAAAGAGGGAGTATCCTTCTGAAAGTATTGTTGGCGATAATAGAGTTATCTTTAATATCAAAAGAAATAATTACAGATTGATAGTGAAGATCAATTTTCACTATCAGATGATGTGGATTCGATTTATCGGAACCCACAAAGAGTACGATAGAATTGATGCAACTAAGATTTAATAGCTATGAATTTAAAACCTATAAAGACTAAAAAAGACTATCGACAAGCGTTGGCCAGACTTGAAACAATATTTGATGCCAAGAAGTCAAGCCCAGAAGGTGATGAACTTGAGATATTAGGAATCCTTATTGACCAATATGAAAATGAGCATTTCAAAATTGACTTACCCGATCCTATCGTGGCAATTAAATTTAGAATGGAACAACTTGGGTACACTCAAACTGATTTAACAAAAGTTGTAGGACTCAAGAGCAGGGCGAGTGAAATCCTGAATAAAAAAAGAAAATTATCTCTAGATATGATTCGTCAACTTCATGAGAAGTTAAATATCCCAACCGGTGCTCTAATACAGGCCTATTAGCCAAACAATCAATAACTCCCCAAATACTTTCTCAGAAACCACTCGGCACTAATCAGTGTCAACAAGAGAAAGAACACCCACTTCAGATTAATCAACTGATTAAAAGTTTCTTCGGAGTGAATCAGGCTGGCTACTTTTATTTGCTGTAGGTCAGATGTTAATGAACTCAATTGTTCAAGCTTGTAGAACTTGCCACCTGTTTCAGTAGCAAGCTTTTTAAGTAAACCAAAATCAGCTGTTAAGTTTTGAGCTTCCAGGTTTTGGGCTTTCACTAAAAACTGTCCGGTAACTTCTTCGGTTTTGTCATTCACTTTCGTGGAAGCCTTAAACCGATAAATTCCCTCTTTCAATCCACCGATGCGATAGCGCGAACTGCCTGGCCCGGTTAAATAACTATAGTTAGAGGTTTCCCCTTTTTCGTTACGAACTTCAATGCGAACGGCATTTCCATACACCAATTCAAACAAATCATTATACACCTGGCTTTCAATCACCACCGCTTCGGAATCTGAAAACTCATTCTGTACTGGAAAACTTCTAAACTTTCGTTTGTCTTCTAGCGTGCTTAGGTATTGAACCAACTTAGAAAATAATTCATCAAAAAATATCGTATTGCCTGTATCAGCAAATTCATTTAAGCGCCAGCGCCAAAGCCCTTCGCCTATCATCACAGCAATCTTACGATTGCCATCCGGCCAGGTCATAAGCATAGGACGATCAGTAGTAATACTTCCTATTCGTTGATATAGCAGTATGCTTGCGTTAGCCGGATACGAAAATTTTCCAAACGGAACATCGGCTGGCGGATAGCGGGAAAAAATTCCATTGCTGTTTTCGGAAAAACTAAAATCATGGAAGTTGCTATTGATAACCGGAGTTACATCATCCCACTGGCCATTGAGCGATTCAAATTGAATGGGCACATCGTAGGCTTGCAACTGACGTAAGTTTGTGTTACTACCAATCATCACAAGGACAGACGAATTTCCTTTAGACAAAGAAGAAAATAATGAAGCCGTTCTTCCCTGTTGATCAAGCGCCTGATGAAAAATATAAAGTTCAGCGCCACCGGGCTTTAAAACTTCAGCAGCTGCTTCCTCAACACCGGGTATATGAAGCACAAATTCATAGTTTGAGTTTTTCTCAACCACAGTTTTCAACGCTTTAATATCTGGGTGCGGAGCTGGCGCAATCATGACTATTTTCTTTTTGCCTTCCACCACATCAATAAATATGCTGGACGAATTATTGCGTTTGTTTGTCTCCGCTTCAATTGGACGCACCATAACATCGTAGCGCTGAATTCCTTTTTCAGTAGCATCCAATTGAAAATCAAAATCTAGAAATGATTTATCGCCTGAGTTTTTCTGCACCGTTGAAATTGTCTTTCCTTCCTTTAAAATATTCACCACCAAGTCCTGATTAGAAAGGCCCTGTACAACAACCTGCGCACGAAGCGGAAACTTGTTGCCTTGATAAGCTACTTTATTAAAAGCAACATTTTTTAAAACTATATCCATGCGCGCAATCGAATCGCCAACACCCACCGTGTAGATTGGCATCCGCACAGGTTTGTATAAAGGCGATAGCCCGGAATTATAAATACCATCGCTCACGAGAATTACACCGGCCAGGTTGCGACCCTCATATTCCTGAATTACATTTTGAATTCCTTTATTCAAATCAGAAGTTGGCGCCTTGAAGGCGACAGCAGAAAGATCGTTTCCTTGCAAATCTTTCAATTTGACATCATAGCCTTCGCGCTGCAGCGATGTGCGAACCTGATCTAGTTGATTTGTTAGTTGTGCCTGTTTTGTTGAATCTGTTACCTCGGCAATCGATGAAGATGAATCCACTAAGAAAACCCAGCTCGGTTTTTCAAATTGGTTGGTGATTAATTTAATAACAGGTCCTAATAACAGAATCGCTAAAAAGAAAACGAGCACGGTGCGCAACCCAAACAAAATTTGATTCATGCGCTTGCTCCAGGTGTGCTTTGATCTATAAAGAACAAATGCATAACCCAACGCTACTGCAGCACATAGAAAAATAAATAGGGGTGAAGATTCAAATAGTAGCCGCTGCATTTCAATTTCTTAGTCTTGAGTCTTGAGTTCTTCGTCTTCGTCAGGTACACTAACGACTTTGAACTATTTACTCAAGATTATTAATAATTATACTTCTTATCCCACAATTTTTTCAAATAATTTCTTAATTCCTCCTCGCGGGCATTTTTACCGGGTTCGTAAAATTTAGTTTCTTTAATACTGTCTGGCAAAAACTCCATCGCTACAAAGTTATTACGAAAGTCATGGGCATATTGATATCCTTTTCCATAGTCAAGGTCTTTCATCAGTTTGGTCGGTGCATTTCGTATTTGCAACGGCACAGGCAAGTCGCCAGTTTCTTTAACCGTTTGCATGGCTTTTCCAATGGCCGCCACTGCGGAATT
>JBBSBG010000360.1:0-3595 GCA_038251495.1 Cytophagales bacterium | reverse complement strand
TTACCAAACTAACTAAACAAGAAATTCATCGCAGAGCCATGGAACGGCATGGCGACTGGACCGAACAACTAAATGATTATTGTGCTGCCAGCGGTCTTCCTATGGATGATCTGATAACCGAACTTGTTGACTTTGGATTCAGTCGCAAAGAGTTGCAGCAGTTAGAAAAACTATCCAATCCGGAAGTGTTGGCCTTAATACCCTTCGCTGAACGAAATTTAAAACACAATGTAAAGTCGGATGTGGTGAGATACCTGAATACATGGGCAACTGGACTTGAAGAAAAAATTTTGGAAGGAATTAAGATTGATGAGATTTTAGAACCAGCTTCGTTGATGAGAAATTAGCAGTTAACAAATGAGCAATTGACAAAACTGTTACCAAATGAAATCATGTTCTTCCATTGTCAACTTACTATTCAGGCATCCTAAAAAGAATACAATCCTTAGGTACATTACCCTGGTTAGGGAACCTAAACCAGTCGTGTAGGCAAGCTTCTTCCACTAGTCCTGCTTTAAGAAGAACCTTGGCAGAGGTTGTATTCTCAGCATCGATAAACGATCCTATTCTATAAACAGCGGCTTGACCTGTTAGAATCTCAAGCATCTTTTTGGTAGCCTCCGTTGCATAGCCCTTGCCCCAATGCAACGACCCAAAAACATACCCAATTTGCACCTTGCCTTCATCGTTGATAAATCCACAACCGCCAAGAAAGCGACCTGTTTCTTTTAACCGAATGGAAAATGAATAATCCACTCCTTCGCGCCATGCGGCTGTCGTGCGCCTCAAAAATTCACGCGTATCCTTAATAGATTGGTGCGTTGGCCAACTCACAAATTTGGTACTTTCAGGCTTGCTGGCGTAGGTATAAAATATTTCTTCAGCATCTTCCATTCTTAAACGGCTTAAAACCAATCGTTCAGTGGTTAATGTTTCGGGAATAGATAGAATTTTATTTGCTTGCACGTATTCTTATGGGAAAGGAAAACAATATCGTTCATCAATATTTCAAAAAAGAGACCAAAGAAGCAAAAATTCTGGTTCGGGTAAATCCCATTCACCTAAAAGGAACTGAAATTTGGGTTGGAAAAGATGGATCACAGATGCGTGACCTTAACTTTGATGGTGAAATTTTTGAGGATTTAAAGGCCGATGATTTTGTTGAAGTTAACGCGCTTGAATTCAATCTTTATTTAGCAGGATTAGTCTGACAATCGTCTGGGTTCAACAATTTTCTTAGTTTTGCAGCGGCAAATCGGCACGACCAGCTCCTGCTGAACTCCCCCAGGATCGGAAGGTAGCAAGGGTAGGCAGTTGTAGCGGTGCGATGTTCGGTTTGCCACCTTTTTAACCTTCTCCGACCAAAACGAGGGAAGGTTTTTCATTTTTTGAGTTAGTTTTACACACCAAACCACTTTAACCATGCAATTCTTCATTGACACAGCCAACCTGAACGAAATAAAAGAAGCCTATGACCTGGGCGTATTAGATGGTGTTACCACCAACCCATCGCTTATGGCAAAAGAAGGCATTGCCGGTAAGGAAAAAGTAATGGCTCATTACAAAGCTATTTGCAATATTGTAGATGCCAACGTAAGTGCTGAAGTGATAGCTACTGATTTCGCGGGCATCATTAAGGAAGGAAAAGAACTTGCTAAAATCGATGATAAGATTGTGGTTAAGGTACCCATGATTAAAGAGGGTATAAAAGCTATTAAGCAATTTACGAGCGAAGGTATACGCACGAATTGTACATTGGTGTTCTCTGCGGGTCAGGCAATATTAGCGGCTAAGGCCGGAGCGAGCTACCTCTCGCCTTTTATTGGTCGATTAGATGATATTTCGCAGGATGGATTAGAGTTGATTGCACAAATCAGATTGATCTATGATAACTATGGCTATGATACTGAGATCTTGGCAGCCAGCGTTCGCCATTCCATGCACCTAATCAAATGTGCCGAAATTGGTGCCGATGTTGTTACCTGTCCACTAAACGTTATCACTGGTTTATTGAAACACCCGCTTACCGATAGCGGATTGGAAAAATTTCTAGCTGACCATAAGAAAGCAAATGGGTGAGAGATTTTAGAATTAAGATTTACAAATTAAGAATTAAGATTTACAAATTAAGAATTGAGACTTACGAATTAAGAATTTAATGTTTTCATCTGACCCTGTTGTTCGTGTAAAAGAGGCTACCATCTTTCAAGATCATAATACAGTATTAGGTGATATCAGTTTTGATATTGAGAAAGGCGAGTTTGTATTTTTGATTGGTCGCACGGGATCGGGAAAATCATCCTTATTAAAAACGCTTTACGCAGATCTTCCTTTACGCTTGGGTGATATTAGTGTGGCGGGCTTTAATATCCGCGAGATTAAAACAAATCAGGTTCCATTACTAAGAAGAAAGATCGGAATCATCTTTCAGGACTTTCAACTCTTTCCAGATCGTACCGTGGGCGAAAACCTAATCTTTGTAATGAAGGCTACGGGTTGGAAAGAAGGTGCCTTAATGAAAAATCGTCTCGCGGAAGTGCTGATGCAAGTAGGCTTAGGTTCTGTAGAGAAAAAAATGCCGCATCAACTCTCGGGTGGTGAGCAGCAGCGCGTAGTAATTGCCCGCGCATTAATCAACGAGCCACTCATACTGATTGCTGATGAACCAACCGGCAACTTAGATCCCGAAGTATCTAGCGGGATTATGAAAATATTCCAACAGATCAATAAAAGTGGCACGGCCGTGCTAATGGCTACCCATAGCTATGGCTTGATAAAGAAATTTCCTGCGCGGGTGTTGAAATGCGAAGAAGGGAAAATATTAGACAGCAATAAAGATACGTTTGAGTTGAAGGGTGAGGATTTTTAGGGCTTATGTCTTACTGCAATCTATAATCGAATTTCAAGCATCGTCTAGCGTTTCCAACACGCATCGTCCCCGAAGCGGGAGACGATACGCGACATTGAGTGTGAGGATGGGAAAATATTAGACAGCAATAAAGATACATTTGAGCTGAAGGGTGAGGATTTTTGAGTTTGTCAAAGTCATTCAATCTAAACCGAAGCCTCTTTCTCCTGATTCTTTTCACTCTTAGCATCTTCGATGCTTTTTATTTGTTGGTTCAATAAATCCATTCGCACCAAAAAATTAAGAATCAGCGCATCCTTCACTTTTTCTGTCGGATTAATTTTCATCTGTTCTTTTAACACAGAGTACATCGCTTCCAGTTTTTCAAGGTCTTGGGTAAACTTTTCCTGATCATTAAAGCTTTGAATGTGGTTGATCAACTCAACCTTCTCCAAAATCTGTTCGCTATAGAAACTTTCTAAATCAGAAAACTCTCCTTGCAGTTTAGCTGACTCGCGAGCGGAAGTTTTTACCGAATTCTGACTAGTAAATAAGTAAACTGATAATCCTAAAAACAACATGGCAGCAATCCGCCAGATCATGGTGTTATTCCATAACGATACTTGCTTAGTGGGTAGTTTGTTTTCTATCTGATCCCATGCTTTTTCGGATGGCTCGCGGCTATCAAATTCAGCGCGGTTTTCGTCAACGAATTTTTTTAGTGAATCTTTCATTTGCTAACTTCCT
>JBBSBG010000359.1:0-3606 GCA_038251495.1 Cytophagales bacterium | reverse complement strand
TTCCGCTCTACTGGCTTCACCCTTCTTTAGTTTGGGAGAAATATTACCAAGAGCCAACAAACTCAAATTCATTACCGCTTCTGATGGCCATTGGGGCCAGCCCAATACCGACTTTGAATCGTCACACAGAAATCTCATCAATGCCATCCACAAAGAGGAAAATGTAGATTTTGTGGTTTTCAATGGAGATTTGATTCATGACGAACCGAGGTTTATGCCAGAAGTGAGGGATGTTTACGAAACACTAAACTACCCTTACCTGGTTACCCGGGGCAATCATGACCGGATTTCTGAAAACGATTGGCTTGGACTTTGGGGGAAAGCAACCAATTTTTTTATGCCCGTGAAAGAGAATTATGGAATTCTGCTTTGCGATAGCTCTAATGAAAAAGGAGAATACCGCTGCGCCAAACTTGAATATGTAAAGTCTGTACTTGAGCATAATCAGTCACTCTCTCAAGTTTTTGTTTTCATTCATATTTCTCAAAATGATTGGACAAGGAATGGGGTCGCATGTAATCCCTTGCTCGACTTACTGGCGAGCTACCCCAATGTAAAGGCTACTTTTCATGGGCATGACCACGATGTGGATGGGATTATGACATACAAGAAAAAACCATTCTTCTGGTCTGGGCATTTCGGTGGCAGTTGGGGCAATCCTTTCCCGAGCTACCGAGTAGTAGAAGTTGGAGAAGATGGAAATGCTAAAACCTTTCTAAAAAGAGTATCAGACGGGGTGATTTTAAATTTCCATCCGATATAGACTTATGCACTACTTTGTCTTTTTTGGTGTTGCGTGTTAGCCTTGTGGGGCAGCTCACCAACAAACACAAGCCCAACAAGTATCACACTTGTTGGTGAATCAGCTCACGTTCCTTCGCGCAACACCAACAATGGCTGAGGAAAATTATCATGAAAGCCCTCCGCAGCACAACTTTTTCATTCGTAACTTATTTCTGATAGTCAATTTTGGTGATGCGCCAAACAAACTGCGCGGTAGCAGTTTTCACAATAGCTTCATCGCCCACTTCTTTTTTCAATAGCGCATGCGCCATGGGCGAGTCCATCGAGATGTAATCTGTTGACCCAATAATTTCTTCACCACCAACAATGCGCAAGCGTTTTTTCAAGCGCTTATTATTTTCAATTTCTACCCAAGCCCCAAACATAACTTTGCCTTCCTGAAAGGGGGAGTAGTTCACAACTTTCAAGTCCTTTATGCACTTGCGTAAGTAAAGGATGCGCCCGTCAAGTTCCCGAAGTCGTTTTTTATTGTAATGATAATCCGCATTTTCCGAACGATCGCCAAGGCTTGCAGCCCAGTTAACCTTTTGTGTGGTGTCGGGCCGCTCCACCCGCCACAGGTGATCCAACTCAGCTTTCAACTTCTCTAAACCTTCAGGGGTAATCAACAGTGTCTTCATATTACTTATTCGAGCTGTCCGATACATTTGTGTGCATCACAAACAAATTTACTTATTTGCCAGCAGCTTCTTCAAGTCGGCATGAGCTTGCGAGGTTAGAAATTCGGTAATGGTAAATTCGGCAAGCTTGTTCATGCAAAAAGAATCTTCGGCCATAATGGCTTCCACTTTGGCTTTTGATTGTGCAAGCATGTGATTGATATCTCCCGTTCGGTTAACAATGAACATGAGTAAAAGTAATATATTTTCAATATTTCGTCCTTAACACAGAATCTCTGCGCCTAGTTACGCGGAGTGCTGAAAACAGAGACTCCACTGAGAAACCGAGAAAATTATTGGGTAAGTATCATTGCGGAGAGTGCGGGACTCGTCTTAAATCAGACCAAAATTTTTTCATAGAGTTACTCGCCCGCAATGACACGCCCAGCAAGAGCATCCGCGCACAACCTCAACGCCTTTTTTTGTGTTATGTGTTAGCCTGCTTGCCAGCGTTGACGTTCATCACAAACGAACTTGTTTGCAGGTAGCGTGTTGGTGAAGAACACCAACACGGGCGAAGCACAAAGTCAAATTCGGGCAATTATCGCTACCTTCGGCAAAAGTTTTCTATAGAAATAGACTCAACTATACACCTCACTATTTAACGAGTAAGAACATGCCAGCTTTTAACGCACACCAAATAGAAGAAATTAACGAACTTATTGCGCAGATTGAAAAAGTAGTGAAACCCAAAAGTGAAATTGGCGCACAAGACAAAGTGTTGCTCAACGCCTTGCTCAAGGGTCAGTCTCCAAAAAAAGAAGCTACTTTTTTTAAATGCAAGCGCGAGTTTTCAGAAACTGTTGTTACACATTTTATGAAGGAGAAGGGTGTTGCTAAAAGCCGCTATCATAAAAATAATCAAGCGTATATTTTTGTAGTGAAGTAGCTTTTTAAACTACTTGTATCTTCCTTGTGTTTTGAAACAACACATCAGGGAAAAGTTCTTGGCTTCTTAGCGGAGTTTTCACAACCTTAATTTGTGTACTGAAAGATTACTTCATTTTTCTTCGAACTGAATCGCGGAGGCCAAGGCGGTTCTCAGCTTGGAATGAGTTTTTCTAGTTACTAGATTTTGAGACAATAAAACTTATTTGTTGATTTATGTCGTTTGATTACTTTAAAATGAAAAAGTTAAAAATTTCTTTAGTCCTATTTTTCCTGATTTCTTCGCTAAACGCTCAGTCCTTGATGTCTAAAATCAGTGACAGTAGTGTTGAAGAAATATTAAATAGACCAGCACTTATAAGCTTCTACAATGACTAGCTGATCAATTGTACTCTGGTATCGGCACTTATAACTAAGGGTAGCCTTATGAATATATCATTAAGACTTGTTGATGGTTCAAAACAAAAAATTAAATTAGATCAAATCAAGTGGGTTAAGATCAGACTCACAAATTCTATAAAGTTTTCTATTCGAGATGAATCTGGTAACACAGTAAAAGATGTCATTAATTCGTATGTTGTATTTAAGCATCCATTTTCAACTAAAGGCAAACCTAAGCCAACACTTATCCAGCTTTTAAATTCTGGGTTTGATAGCAGAATTAAGATATTTGCAGATTCAAATGTTGCGACAGATAAGTAGATTTTGACAAGGGATGTACCCCTTTCTTCTAACGATGAAATTAGTTCATATTTTTTTGTTAAGAATGTAGAGGTAATAAATGTCAGGCCTTCAGACTATCAGAAAAAGTTTGACAAACTTTATGGTGATTGTGGGCCTTTTATGGCTTCAGTTAAACCAGAGCAAACTGGATTTGAAAACCTTATCGGACATTTAATTCTGTACGAGCGACTCTGCACCAACTAGCTCTTTTACATAGTCAAAACTGATATACAATTGCGTTAATATTCATACCAGCACCAACAGAGGCAAAGGCAACTTTGTCACCGGGGTTGATAGTCTGATCTTTCATCTCACCTTTAAGCATTAAGTCGAGCAGCGTAGGAATGGTAGCCACCGAACTATTGCCTAACCAGGAGATACTCATAGGCATTAGGCTGGGACTGGAAAACTCAAGATCATATAATTTGAAAAGTCGTTGCACGATGGCTTCATCCATTTTTTCATTCGCTTGATGGATCAATATCTTACTGATTTCAGAAATATGGGTATTGGCTTTGTCTAGTGCAGTCTT
>JBBSBG010000358.1:0-3608 GCA_038251495.1 Cytophagales bacterium | reverse complement strand
ATGATCGATATGGAAGAAGAACAATTTGAAAAACTTCTTTCATCACTGACGCTCAAATTTGGTTTCGAGAAAACGATACTTGAAATCGTTTATCCTTTTTTGGAGAAGATTGGCGTACTATGGCTCACGAACAATATTACCCCCGCTCAAGAGCATTTCATCACCAATCTTATACGTCAAAAAATGATTGTGGCAATAGATGCGTTGCCTCTTGCACCAAGCACATCTCGAAGGGCGGTGCTCTTTCTTCCAGAAAATGAACTGCACGAATTGGCCTTGTTGTTCTATTATTATATCACCAAAAAACAAGGTTTCAGAACATTCTATCTTGGTCAAAACGTGCCGCACAAAGACTTGATTTATGTAGCTAACCACCACCAACCAGAAGTGATCATTACAGCACTTACTAATGGCCCAACACCTCACGCCATGAAGAACTATTTAACCAGATTGAGTACTGATTTGGGGTCGGCAAAAATTTTTATTACCGGATATGCAGTAAAAAAAGCCAATCCTGAGCCGGTAGCCAATGTGTATCTATTTCGTAATGCAATGGAAATCAAGCAATTAATTTCAAATTTATAACTGTTTAAGTATTTATAAAATATCTTAAACAAAAATTTGCTTACACCTCTGGATTACCTATATTTGTTTAACAATTCAATATAAAAGTTAAACATCATGAAAGATTTCGACAGACAACTGGCCACTCTTCGCCCGACTTTAAGAACTTTCACTTATCGATTTACAACCGATCGAGATGAATCGTTGGATCTCGTGCAAGACACGATTCTAAAAGCACTAACCTATCGCGACAAATTTAAAGAAGATACAAACTTGAAAGGTTGGCTGTTCACCATCATGCGCAACACTTATATCAATAGCTACCGCAAAAATCAACGCGCTAAAACATCTAACGATACTACAAAAGAACTTTACTTTTTAAATGTAGAAGACACGCACACCTTTAACAGGCCTGAAGGTAGTCTGGAGTTTAAGGAAGTATGGCGAAATGTAAATGAGCTAAAGGACGATTTACTTAAGCCATTTAAGATGCATGCAACGGGTTACAAGTATCATGAAATTGCCGAGCATTTAAACATTCCCATAGGTACAGTAAAAAACAGAATCTTTCATGCTCGTAAAGAGATTCAAAAGAAACTTACTGGCTATCACCAGATTTAGGTCAATTCGATCTACAAATACAATTTTTCTCCCTATACTCGGGAAATGAAAGAAGTAGCTATCATTGGTGCCGGGTTTTCCGGTCTTTCGGCAGCATCTGCGCTTGCGCATGCCGGATACAAAGTCACAGTTCTTGAAAAAAATGAATCGACTGGCGGTAGAGCAAGAAAGTTTTCAGCTGATGGTTTTACATTCGATATGGGCCCAAGTTGGTATTGGATGCCCGATGTTTTTGAAAAATTCTTTCAGCGATTTGGCAAAACAACTTCTGATTTCTATGAACTAGAACGATTAGATCCCTCCTATCGGATCTATTACGGTCCGGGTGACTTTATGGATTTGCCTGCCGGTGTTGATTCGCTCTGCAAACTATTTGAAAGTCTTGAACCAGGTAGTTCTAAAAAACTGATTCAGTTCTTAGAGGAAGGTAAGTACAAGTATGAGATTGGTGTAAATGAATTAGTCTATAAACCTGGAACATCCATTACTGAATTGATGGATTTAAAATTAATAACCGGAGTTTTTAAACTCCACGTTTTCCAATCTATCTCGCAACATGTAAGAAAATTTTTCAAAAATCCGCGCATTATTCAATTGCTGGAATTTCCGGTTTTATTTTTAGGAGCAACTGCACAGAAAACTCCTGCACTTTATAGTTTAATGAATTATGCCGACATGGCATTAGGCACCTGGTATCCAAAAGGGGGTATGCATAAAGTTGTGGAAGCTTTAACTACTCTGGCGGAACAACAAGGCGTAACTTTTGAATTCAATGCCGAGGTGCAGAAATTTGAAATGGGCACCGACAGCATTAAATCTATACTTGTAAGTGGGAAATCCAGAAGTTTTGACTTTGTTATAGCTAGTGCAGACTACAATCACGTAGAACAAAACCTCTTACCAGAATCACATCGTAAATATTCAAAGTCTTACTGGCAATCACGATCAATGGCGCCAAGCAGTCTTATCTTTTATTTAGGTTTGAATAAAAAGATTAAAGGCCTGCTTCATCATACATTATTTTTTGATGAAGACTTTACAGTTCATGCAAAGGAAATTTATGAAGAGCCGAAATGGCCAACTGCACCTCAGTTTTATATTTCGTGTACTTCCCAAACCGATCCAACGGTAGCTCCGTCCGGTCATGAAAACATCTTCATTTTGATTCCTGTTGCGCCAGATTTAGAAGATGAGGAAGCGACACGCGAAAGGTATTTTGATCTAGTAATGAATCGATTTGAAAAAATTATGGGTCAATCGATTCGCGAGCATATTGTTTACAAACGTAGCTACGCCCACAAAGAATTTATTGCCGATTACCATGCATTTAAGGGCAATGCCTATGGATTGGCCAACACAATTTTACAAACGGCAAATTTGAAGCCCTCAATCTTAAACAAAAAGGTAAAAAACCTGTTTTATACGGGTCAGCTAACGGTACCCGGGCCAGGTGTGCCCCCATCGCTCATATCTGGGCAGGTTGTAGCCAAGGAGCTGATTAAAAGAGACAAGAAAAATAAGCCCTGATTTGGGTTTTATTTTGTAATTTAAGAACATAGGTACCTTAGATGAGCAAAAACCTGTTTGATGAAGTTTCGTTGTCGTGTAGCAAACTTACTACGCGAGCCTACAGCACATCCTTTTCGTTAGGAATTCAGTGCCTTACTAAAGATTTGCGTGGTCCTATCTATTCAATTTACGGGTTTGTTCGTTTTGCAGATGAAATAGTCGATACGTTCCACGATTTTGATAAATCCGAATTATTAAAGCGATTCAAAGAAGAAACATACAGAGCAATAGAGGAAAAAATTAGCCTCAATCCTATTTTAAATAGTTTTCAAAAAACGGTTCATGATTTTAACATTGAGTTTGAACTGATTGAACAATTTTTGAAAAGTATGGAGATGGACTTGAACCTTACCCAATATGATCAATCTGGCATTGAGGACTACATTTTAGGCTCGGCCGAAGTAGTTGGGTTAATGTGCTTGCATGTTTTTTGCAAAGGCGATATCCAGGAATACCAAAAGTTAAAACCATCGGCCATGAAATTAGGGTCAGCGTTTCAGAAAATTAACTTTCTGCGCGATCTTAATGCAGATTTTGTGGGAATGGGGCGTTCCTATTTCCCTGGTATTGACCTCACCAATTTCGATGAACAGAATAAATTGAAGATTGAGTCTGATATTGAAAAAGATTTTGATGCCGGTTACGAAGGTATTAAGCAACTTCCACGATCAGCTCGTTTCGGTGTTTATGTAGCCTATCTGTACTACCTCGCGCTATTCGAGAAAATAAAAAACACTCCCAGTCAAACAGTTTTGAAAAATAGAATAAGAGTTCGCAATAGGCGCAAACTTTCTATTCTTGCTTATTCTTTCGTTAAGCATCAACTGAATCTCATCTGATATGGAATCTGTTAT
>JBBSBG010000357.1:0-3612 GCA_038251495.1 Cytophagales bacterium | reverse complement strand
TCTTTGGTAATTATTTCTGCATTGGCTGTCAAACCCTCTCTATATTGAATTTGCTTGTTATTAGAGGTTGTAAAGCCATTGGTCAAATTCACTTTTGCGAGATAGCCTTTCTCACCAGCGATTGTGCTGATAAAACCAATCTCGCCACTCACAAAACCAAATTCCTGAAACGGATAGGAGGAAAATTTCAGTAATACTTTTTGACCTATTGCTACTTTACCAAAGTTTGCCTGCGGAATCTCGAGCTCGGCAAAGTATTGGCTGTTACCAGGGTTTACAAAACATATTAACTCACCGGCCTTCAGCTCTTGATTTTCCTGAATAAACGAAACAAACTCAACGCGTCCTGATATAGCACTGGTAAGAATAAATTTCCGCTTCCATTCGCTTACCTGACTCGTTAATGTATGTATAGCCTGACTAAAAATGCCAGCTTGTTGGTCAATCGAGTTTTGTAAATCTAGAATCTCCTTTTCTTTGGCTGTTAACTGACTGTTGTTGTTTATAATAGCTGAATTGATTTGCGGAAGTGATAGTTGCTTGCTAATAAGTTTACTTTGTTCGAGCCGATAATCAAAATCTGAAATTACCTTTTCTTTATTCAGGGTTTCATTTGCCTTAAATGTCTTCTTTGTAAGGGTTAAATCTTGTTCTTGCAATTCAAGCTGTTGCATAAGGTTTGCCTGAAGCTTTTCTAGATTATTTTTCTCACGGTCAAGCAGCAGCTTCCTTTTTTCATAGAAGCCGCCCGGCAAAAAGTTACGAAAAACAATCAACGATTGTGTAAAGGTTTGAAAAGCTGGTTGCAATTCTCCCAGATGGTCAAAGTTATTCTCAAAATCATGATTTTGTAAACTAGTTGAGTCTGGGTTTTGATCAAGAGAATCCAACAACGTTGACAGATTTAAAATCTCAGCATGATTGGCCGTTGATTCCAAATAGCCAATCGGCTGGCCTTTAGCTACTTCTTCATTTTGGGTAACCAACAGTTTCACCAATTTACCCGACTGTAAACTAATAACAGGTTTTGGCGCATTGATAGAAGTTAATTTAGCCGTAGCCTGAATGAGATCAGGATATCGGATAAACCAACAGGCTGCCACAATTATAAAAAGCAATACAAGAAAAATTACATTGCTCCAGCGAACCAGAAAGCTAGGTCTATGCGATACAATTTCCTGAAAAGTATCTGACCGAAGTTCGCGTTTCGTTTCTTCTTTGCGCACGGTATCATGGCCATTTTCGCCTGGCACTGTAGTTTTGTTCCAACTGATGTATTCTTCCGGCATACTTTTTCAAATAAATTTTCTGACCTCACCCCCAACCCCTCTCCGGAGGAGAGGGGTGACTGTTCTATTAAAGTTTACCAATATAAATACATCCTCTTGATCGTATACAATTGGTTTGCCCGCGAAAGGAAAATTATGCTAACGCTAAATTTCATCAATTACCCAAGGCAAGTTGATTTTTTACCAGTTCATAATATTTACCTTTTGCCACTGTTAACTCAATGTGATTTCCCTCCTCAATTATTTCTCCATTTTCTAATACAATAATTTTATCTGCATCTACCACCGTGCTAAGTCGATGCGCTACCACAATCACCGTTCTGCCGTTAAAAAATTCTTTCAGGTTGGCCATAATAACCTGTTCGTTATTGGCATCCAAGGAGTTGGTTGCCTCATCAAAAAAAATAAACGTTGGGTTTTTATAAACCGCCCGAGCAATTAAAATGCGTTGTTTTTGTCCGGCACTTATTCCGTTACCCTCCGCCCCTATTTTAGTGTTGAACCCCAACGGCATGGCTTCTATAAAACTAAGAATGTTGGCAACTTTACAAGAATAGATCAACTTTTCCTGTTCGGGATTTTCGTCACTCACGGCTATGTTGTTAGCGATGGTGTCGCTAAAGATGTAGCTGTCTTGCATTACGCAGCCACACTGCCTGCGCCAAAATTTAGCTGAGAAATTTCTCAAATTGTTGTCGCCTAATTTTATTTCTCCACTATAGTGATCATAAAACTTTAGCAACGCTTTAAGCAAGGTTGTTTTGCCACTACCACTTACGCCAACAATTGCGGTTGTTTTTCCTTGCGGGATTTGCAGGTTTACGTTTTTCAAAACGGGGGCATTGCCCGCACCGGAATAGGTAAAAGAAAAATTGTTGAGTGCGATGGTTTGGTTAGTGGGTAGTGTTGTAATAAACTGCTTGTTTGTCGGCTCTTCATCTTCCAATTGATGGATTTCATTTAATCGTTCAAGCGAAATTTTTGCATCTTGTGCGCGTTGTGCAAAGCCAATCAGTTGCTCCACGGGGCTGTTGAGTTGGCCGATAATATATTGTATGGCTACCATTGCTCCTAAAGTTAGCTGGCCATCTAAAACTGCCTTGGCAACCAAATACGTAACCAAAATATTTTTACCCTCATTGATAAAAAACGCTCCAGCCTGCTGGTATTGACTTAGCGAAAGGGATTTAAAATTTAGTTTAAACAGCGAGGCTTGCACGCCCTCCCATTCCCACCTTTTTAAGTGCTCGGCATCATTCAACTTAATTTCCTGCATGCCTTGTATCAATTGCACGGTGACTGAATTCTCGCGTGACGAAACCGCAAACTTTTTGTAATCTAATTGCCGCCTGTATGATAGAAACACTTGTATCCATAAAAAATACAGCGCGCTGCCGATTATAAAAATGGTAAACACGGTAGTGTTGTAGATAAACAGTACAACTGAAAATACAGCAAGATTGATTACTGAAAACAACGTTTGCAAAGCTGTGCCGGTAATAAATTCTTCTATGCGGTGGTGGTCGTTAACACGTTGAAGAATATCTCCGGTTTGTTTGCTATCATAATAGCTAAGCGGTAGTCGCATCAGTTTCATCCAAAAATCGGAGAGGATGGCCAGGTTTATGTGTGTGCTTACAAACAGTAAGATGCGGCCCCGCACAAACTCCACTACGGTGCGGCCAAAGAACAACACAAACTGGGCAATAAGTATGATTTGTATAAAGTGTAGATTTTGCGTGTTGATGCCTGTATCAACAATACTTTGGGTAAGGAATGGAAAAATAAGTTGCAACAAACTGCCAATGAGCAAGCCTGTGAATAGTTGAAAAAGTTGACTCTTGTATTTAAATGCATACTGACTTAACAAGCCCCAGCCAATGCCCGTGCCTTTTTCATCGTCCTGCTGATAAAACCTTGCTGTGGGCGTTAACATAAGTGCCACACCTTTTGCTGTTCCATTTTCCTGGGTGGAAAGCCAAAACTTTAAGAACTCAGCTTTTGAATAGGTGACTAAACCCTGAGCAGGATCGGCAACTGTCAATCTTTTTTTATTGGCTTTTGGGGTAAGCACTACAAAGTGATATTGATCCCAATGTAAGATGCAGGGCAGCGGTGCATCAGCCAGCAATTGCTCAAAGGTAATTTTTGCACTTATTGTACGAAAGCCAAACCGTTCAGCTGCTTCTGATAAACCCAACAAGGAACTTCCAGTTGTGCCAACCTCGGTTTCTCTTTTTAATCGTTCTGAGTTTATGTTTTTACCATAATGTTTAAAGATCATGCGTAAGCAGGTAGGGCCGCAGTCCATGGCATCGTGTTG
>JBBSBG010000356.1:0-3618 GCA_038251495.1 Cytophagales bacterium | reverse complement strand
AGGAGGAAAAGAAATGACCCATAACAAACTGATGAATCTGATCTTTGTAGGTTGAATGCAGATTTTGAAATTCATGCAGCGCTTCAAATCGCTCAATATTTAATCCGTTGGGCAGAATAAAATCGGGCGTGCGTCTCAATAGATGTTTGCACTCGCGCGCTGTTACCTCGCTCACCGTTGTCATTACATCGCACAGTTGCGCGCACCCATATTCAATGGCAGCCTCTGTTTCAACTCCAAATTTGCCGGCCTCGTTTTCCCACCTAAAAAAAGGGAGGTGTGCGTAAAATAAAGGTGAGTTAATTGCCAGATGCCGCCCGAGTTGTGTAGCATGTGTAGTGAAAATTGTTTTCACGGGCATTTTCTCGCGTTTAATATCAAGGATAGGTAGACCCGCCATCCATTCATGAAAATGAGCGAGAATTTTTTGATCACCGCCTGTCACTTTCACCAACTCATCAATGAATAACTTGGTGAGATATGCAAAGCCAATAACCTGATCAATCAATTCATTTTTATCAGGCGTACTAACCTGATGATTTTTCCAGAGCAAATACTTAACGACCTGAAGTACTTTTTCTTCAACTGCATTTGGATTCAATAAAACAACACGCGGCTTTCCAGTAATCAACCACTCAGCATAAATAACATCATACCCTTTCTTTTTCAAGTTGGCAGCGGCCAATCCAAATACATCCGCTGAATCCTCCAATGGCTCAAGCTCCGCCTGAATGTGTTTGTTTACATAAGGGCCAATCATACAATAATGTCCACTCCAGTTCTCCACCATAGTGGGTGCTTTGGAACGAATGACTGTGTAAATACCACCCACTTGATTGCACACTTCCCACGCTACTTCAAGCAGTAGTGCTGATTTGGGCTGGATGTTTCGATTCCCTTTTGGCATGGCGGTAAGTCAAAGTGTCTGAAAACTACGGAATTACGAAACAATTTAATGACAATATTTCTTAAAAACATAATCTGGATACGATGGATTCGAATTTGATGGAGTGATAAAAAAATCACCTCAATTATGAACTTCGATAAATTCACTATAAAGTCGCAGGAGGCATTACAAAAATCAGCAGAGATTGCAACCTCACGGCAACAACAAGCCATAGAACCGGGTCACGTTTTTAAAGCGATTTTAGAAACAGATGAAAATGTAAGTAATTATTTGTTCAAAAAACTTACTATCAACGAAACCTTGTTAGATGAAAAATTGGAAGAGATAGTAAACTCATATCCGAAAGCTTCGGGTCAGCAAACATACCTTTCAAATACAACCAATACGGTATTACAAAACGCAGAGAAAGAACTGCGTGAATTCAAAGATGAATATGTTGCTGTTGAGCATTTGCTGCTAGCATTGCTTTCAACAAAAGACAAAGTATCTACCATGATGAAGGATGCTGGCTTCGAAAAATCAACATTGATCAAAGCAATCAAAGAACTTCGTGGTGGCGCAAAGGTTACCGACCAAAATGCAGAAGCTAAATACAAGTCGTTAGAGCGCTATTCAAAAAACCTGAACGAACTGGCAAAGAAAGGAAAGATCGATCCGGTAATTGGTCGCGATGAAGAAATCAGACGCGTGCTGCAGATTCTTTCGCGCAGAACAAAAAATAATCCGATCCTTATCGGTGAACCCGGTGTGGGTAAAACTGCCATTGTAGAAGGCTTGGCACAACGCATTGTTGATGGCGATGTACCTGAAAATTTGAAGAGCAAAATTCTGGTTTCGCTTGATATGGGCTTGCTCGTGGCGGGGGCTAAATACAAAGGCGAATTTGAAGAGCGCTTGAAAGCGGTTATCAAAGAAGTAACGGATTCAAATGGCGAGATCATTCTATTCATTGATGAAATTCATACGCTTATTGGCGCAGGTGGTGGCGAAGGCGCTATGGATGCAGCCAATTTATTGAAACCTGCTTTGGCACGCGGTGAACTTCATGCCATTGGTGCCACTACTTTAAAGGAGTATCAGAAGTATATTGAAAAAGATAAAGCGCTTGAGCGAAGGTTTCAATCTGTATTAGTTGATGAGCCTTCTGTTGAAGATTCTATTTCAATCCTTCGCGGGATTAAAGATAAATATGAATTGCACCATGGCGTACGGATTAAAGACGATGCCGTTATCGCATCAGTTGAATTATCAAGCCGCTATATTTCTGATCGTTTTTTACCTGACAAAGCAATTGACTTGATGGACGAAGCCGCTTCCAAACTTCGGTTGGAAATGGATTCCGTTCCTGAAGAGCTGGATGAGTTGAACCGAAAAATCATGCAATTGGAAATTGAGCGCGAAGCTATGCGCAGAGAGAAGCATAAAGACAAGGAAGGCGTTCTCACAAAAGAAATTGCTGATCTTACCGGAGATCGAAATGAATTAAAAGCACAATGGGAGAATGAAAAATCAATTGTGCAAAACTTGCGACAAGGGAAAGAAGATATCGATAAACTAAAGTTTGAAGCTGAGCAAGCAGAAAAAGCTGGCGACTATGGAAAGGTTGCTGAAATCCGCTACGGAAAAATTACGGAGGCTGAAAAGAATCTGAAAGACTTGCAGATTAAAATGAAAGAAATGCAAGGCGGACATTCTTTACTAAAAGAAGAAGTGGACAGTGAAGACATTGCTGAAGTAGTAGCCAAGTGGACCGGTATTCCGGTTTCTAGAATGCTGCAAACTGAGCGCGAGAAATTATTGAACCTGGAAGACGAATTAGGCAAGCGTGTTGCTGGACAAGAAGAAGCAATCCGGGCATTGAGTGATGCGGTTCGCAGAAGTAGGGCTGGATTGCAAGATCCAAAGCGCCCCATCGGTTCGTTTATATTCATGGGAACTACGGGCGTTGGTAAAACAGAGCTTTCAAAAGCATTGGCCGATTACTTATTTAATGATGACAACGCGATGGTTCGAATTGACATGAGCGAATATCAGGAGCGTCACAGCGTAAGTCGGTTAATTGGCGCACCTCCAGGATACGTAGGTTACGATGAAGGTGGCCAGCTTACTGAAGCGGTACGCAGAAAACCCTATTCCGTGATTTTGCTCGATGAAATTGAAAAAGCGCATCCGGATGTATTTAACATTTTGTTGCAAGTGTTGGACGAAGGTCGACTGACCGATAATAAAGGTCGGGTGGCGAATTTCAAAAACACGATCATTATCATGACAACCAACATTGGTTCGGGCATTATCCAGGAAAGTTTTGAGAAGATAACTGACGAAAACTATTTTGAGGTACTTGAAAGCACCAAAGAAGACGTCCTGGCACTATTGAAGAAATCGGTTCGTCCCGAGTTTATCAATCGCATTGATGAAATCATCATGTTTAGACCTTTAACAAAAGGAGATATTAGAAAAATTGTAGAAATACAATTTAAGCAGGTACAAAAACGTTTAAAGGACAGCGGTATTAAATTAAATATCACGGATACTGCGTTAGACAGACTTGCTAAATTAGGGTTTGACCCGCAGTTTGGAGCAAGGCCATTGAAACGGGTAATTCAACGAGAAATATTAAATGAACTTTCTAAACAAATATTATCAGGTAAAGTGAACAAGGACTCGGAGATATTTGTTGAGTTAGTAAATGAGGTTGATTTTAAATTTGT
>JBBSBG010000355.1:0-3624 GCA_038251495.1 Cytophagales bacterium | reverse complement strand
TCCTTCAACTTAGTAATCCAGTTTATCAATTCCGATTTCTCCGCATCCAAATTCATATTGCAAAGTTAGCAATTTTAGTTTTGCCACTTAGCTCTTTCTAATGGCAACTTTTAGCACAAACTCGTCCATATCCACTTCTTTCGGGTCGCTAACGCTCTCCTTTAACTCCAAACTAAGCGCTTGTGTTTCAGTTCGGATATATTCTTTATGCTCTGTCAACGCAGAAGAAATCGTTTCACCATTCTTTTCAACTTCAATTGAAATCTTATCGAGCACAGCTAAGCCCATTTCCTTGCGGAGATTTTGCACCCGATTCACAAAATCGCGGGCAATACCTTCACGTTTCAATTCATCCGTCAGCGTAATGTCCAAAGCAACAGTCAAGCCGCCTTCGGAAGCAACTGACCAACCTGGAATATCTTCTGATGAGATCAACAAATCTTCCAACACCAAATCAAATCCGCCCTTATTTAAATTACCACTCTTCTCAATTGCTTGAATATCTTCTTTAGTAAAAGAATTGATTACTGCCGAAACCTCTTTCATTTTTGACCCATATTGCTTGCCTAATTTTGCAAAATTGGGCTTTACCTTTTTCACCAATAAGCCACTGGTATCATCTATGTACTGAATCTCCTTTACATTCACTTCGGCTTTGATAATCGCCTCCACACTTTTCACGCGTTGCGCAAATTTTTCATCCAACACCGGAAGTAAAACACGCTGTAATGGTGTGCGCACTTTCACCTTACTGTTTTTGCGAATAGAATGAACCAATGAACAAATACGCTGCGCATAGTCCATCGATTTTTCCAATTCCAAATCTTTCCGCTTCGCATCAGCCTTAACCATCAGCGTATGATGAATTGATTCGAATTGAAGTGGCGTATTAAATTCCTTCGCGCGACTGCGAATGTTGTCGGTGAGATTTTTATACAACCATTCACTAAAAAACGGTGCAATAGGCGCCATCAATTGCGCAGTCACCATCAAACACTCATAAAGGGTTTCGTAAGCTGCTCGCTTATCCTCACTTAGCACGGATTTACCAGCCGAAGCTTTGTCTGAAGTTGGCTGCCAGAAACGCTTTCTGTTTAATCGTATATACCAGTTCGAAAGATGATCGTTAACAAAATCCTGAATTGCACGAGCCACCTTAGTTGGCTCATATTCATTGTAGGCAGTTGTTACTTCTTCAATCAGCGATTGTTCCTTAGTAAGGATCCACTTGTCCAGTGGAGCGAGTTTATTATAAGGAACATTATTCATTTCATCTTTTACAAAACCATCAATGTTGGCATAGAGCACAAAGAATGAATAGGTATTAATTAACGTTCCAAAAAATCTGCGTTGTGTTTCTACAATGCCATCAAAGTCAAATTTCAAGTTGTCCCACGGTGGTGCGTTTTCAATCATGTACCAACGCACTACATCAGGGCCATATTTGGCTAAGCTTTCAAAAGGATTAACCACATTGCCTTTACGCTTAGACATTTTGTTGCCATCCTTATCCAAAACCAAACCGTTGGAGATTACATTTTTAAATGCAACGCCACCATTTCCAACTTTTTTGTTTACCGCTTTAATGTCATCACTCGACTCGCTCAACATAGCTGCAATGGCATGCAGCGTAAAGAACCAGCCGCGCGTTTGATCCACACCTTCAGCAATAAAATCGGCTGGGTAATTTTTCTCAAAAATTTCTTTATTCTCGAATGGATAATGCCACTGTGCATAAGGCATGGCACCCGAATCGAACCAAACATCAATCAAATCTAATTCGCGCTGCATTGGTTCTCCTGATGGACTCACTAATGTGATTTCATCAACATAGGGACGATGAAGATCTTGAAGATGGATGCTAGATTCTGGATTCTGGATCCCAGCCTTATTGGCTTTTTCAATTTCATTTTGAAGTTGTTCTATCGAACCAATACAGATTTCTTCTTTACCATCTTTTGTTCGCCAGATTGGCAAAGGCGTTCCCCAATAACGTGACCGTGATAAATTCCAATCAACCAAATTTTCTAACCAGTTTCCAAAACGACCAATGCCGGTTGACTCTGGTTTCCAGTTAATGGTTTTATTGAGCGCAACCATCTTATCCTTTAAGGCAGTTGTTTTAATAAACCAGGCATCTAACGGATAATACAAAACTGGTTTATCCGTACGCCAAGAATGCGGGTAGGTGTGCTCGTATTTCTTTACGTCAAATGCTTTGTTCTCTTCCTTTAAAATGATGGAGATAATAACATCGGTATTTTTATAATCCGGATTGCTCTCATCTTCATCCGTATAATTCTTTACGTAAAAATCATTAGCACCTAAAGGTTTGTGTGTTTTGATTTTAAATTTCTCAACACGTTCCTTTAGCTTTTCTCCAATCTCGGCAACAAACTTTCCTTTTTTATCAACTGTAGGGGTTTCGTTCCCTGCTTCATCTTTCAACGTAAGTGCAGGTACACCATTTTGTTTTGCAATCCGAAAGTCATCGGCACCAAAAGTTGGTGAGATGTGAACAACACCGGTTCCATCTTCTGTAGTTACAAAATCTCCAGCAAGTACTTGAAATGCTTTGTCGGAATCGTAGAACGGTTGCAGGTAAGGCATTAATTGTTCGTAGCGAACGCCTATTAAATCTTTACCGCTGAACTCCTGAACAACTTCAAATGGAATTGCTTTATCACCTGCCTTATAGTCTTCAAGTTTCAACTCCTTATTCTTCTCAGAAAAATATTTTCCAACTAAATCTTCAGCGAGAACAACACTCAAAGACTTATGTGTATACTGATTAAATGTGTTTACAAGAACGTATTTTATTTTTTCACCTACAGCCAATGCTGTATTTGATGGAAGTGTCCACGGTGTTGTGGTCCAGGCGAGAATATGAACATCTTCTTTTACTTGTTTGAATAGAAAATCCGACTTCGCATCTTTGATTACTTTAAACTGAGCAACCACCGAAGTGTCTTTCACTTCTTTGTAGCAACCCGGTTGGTTCAGTTCGTGTGAACTTAATCCCGTACCATCCGAAGGTGAATAAGGTTGGATTGTGTATCCTTTATAAAGCAGGCCTTTGTCGTAGAATTGTTTTAATATCCACCACAGGGTTTCTATGTATTCTTTTTTGTAGGTGATGTATGGATTATCAAGATCAACCCAATACCCCATTTTAATAGTAAGGTCATCCCATTGATCTTTGTACATCATTACCGTTTCGCGGCACTTCTGATTATACTCTTCAATGGAAATTTTCTTTCCTATATCGTCTTTGGTAATCCCTAATTCCTTTTCTACCTGCAACTCAACTGGAAGGCCGTGGGTATCCCAGCCACCTTTGCGGTTTACCTGAAAGCCATCAAGTGTTTTAAATCGGCAAAAAATATCTTTTACCGTACGCCCCATCACATGGTGGATACCTGGAGTTCCATTGGCCGATGGCGGCCCTTCATAAAATGTAAATGATGGACTTCCCTCACGCTGACTAACCGATTTCTCAAAAATCTTCTCTTCTTTCCAAAAGGCAAGAATTTCTGATGCCACTTGGGCGAGGTTTAATTCCTTAAATTCTTTGTATTTACTCACTTCTAACTAAAATAAGGGTCGCAATTTAGGGTTTTTTGA
>JBBSBG010000354.1:0-3629 GCA_038251495.1 Cytophagales bacterium | reverse complement strand
TTTAATTGCCCGTTTGTTTATTGCGTGCCTCCACCCGAGCATTCTTTTTATCAAATCCAATAACGGTATCCCTTATTGCTCATGTAATAAACCCGGTAACGCCCCATTGTGCAGAAACGAATTTCTTTTTCTCCGGTTAGGTGTACCATACATCGTTTACATTACAAATGGGCTGTGGTCAACCCTTTCCTAAATTAAATGCGACCGAAGCATCCAGGCCGTTTTTTCATGTTGCTCCATCAATCCGGTAATGTAGTCACTGATGCCTTCTGCCTTCAACTTATCTGCAATGGGTTTTATATTTTCCCTGATAGACACAATTATGGTTTCATGGTCTTCCAATAAATCTGCAAAAAGGGTTTGGCTATCGTTTTTATTGGGAGCTTTTTCGGAGAGATGAGTAAGTTCAAGATATTTATTAAGTTGGGCGGGTACATAATGCCCTATGGCGCGTATCTTTTCGGCCACTGTATCAACAACTTCCTGTTGCTGGTTATAGAGGGTTTCCAGGTATAGATGTGCAGCATGAAAATCTGGTCCTTCAATATTCCAATGAGCACTAAGTGTTTTGGAATATAGCACAAATTCATCTGCCAGTATTTTTGATAATTGTTCAGCAATTGCTTTTCTGTTTTTATCCGAAATTCCGATGTTAGGCTTTTTCATTTTTTTTTGGTTTTTAATTAGTGTTTTTTTAAGTGTTTCGTTTTACTACTATGAAATCAAAGCTCTCGCTTTCTCCAATACATTTTCCACGGTAAAGCCATACGCTTTCATCACTTCTTCACCGGGCGCAGATTCTCCAAACCTGGTAATGCCAATTACATCGCCTTCATCCGTTACATATTTCTGCCAGCCCAATGGCGATCCTGCTTCTACTGCTAATCGTTTCCGTAAAGACCCGGGCAATATTTTTTCTTTATAAGCTTTGTCCTGTTTTTCAAATAACTCCCACGATGGCATACTCACCACCCGGGCGGCTATGTTTTGTTCTTTTAATTTTTGCTGTGCCGCAAGCAACAATTGAACTTCCGAACCCGTGCCAATCAAAATAATGTCAGGCTGTGTTTCTGAGTCCGAAAGAATGTAGGCCCCTTTTTCCAATTCAATGGCCTTTGTATATTTTCCCTGATCGATTACCGGAATACCTTGACGGGTTAATATTAATGCGACCGGGCCGCCAGCATGTTCCATTGCTACTCGCCAGGCTTGCACGGTTTCATTGGCATCAGCCGGGCGAATCACTGTTACATTAGGAACAGATCGTAAACCGATCAACTGCTCAACCGGCTGGTGGGTAGTACCGTCTTCGCCTAAAGCTATACTGTCATGTGTAAAAACATATATGGTATGGATTTTCATAATCGCTGCCAACCGAATAGCGGGCCGCATATAATCAGAAAATATCAGGAATGTGGCACCGTAAGGAATAAAGTATTTGTTAAGAGCTAACCCATTTAAGATCGCGCCCATGGCGTGTTCTCTGATGCCAAAGTGAAAATTACGACCATCATAATTTTCCGCAGAAAATGATTTGTATTTCTCCAGATAGGTATCGGTAGATGGTGCCAGATCAGCAGAACCCCCGATTAAATTTGGTAAATAATCAGCGATTGCATTTAACACTTTACCCGAGGCTTTGCGTGTGGCCATTTCTTGCCCGGCTTTAAAAACCGGCAAGTTTTGTTTCCATCCCTCCGGTAATTTTCCACTGGCTAATAACTCGTATTCGTTGGCTAATTCAGTATATTTTTCCTTGTAGCTTTTATATAGAACGTTCCAATCTTTTTCTTTATCAATTCCTTTCTTACCTGCTTCCCGATAATAATTCAATACTTCGTCAGGCACTACAAAATATTGGTCAGGATCAAAACCAAAATTTTCTTTCACAAGCTTCACTTCCGATTCCCCTAACGGTGAACCATGTGCAGCGGCTGTATCTTCTTTATTGGGGCTACCATAACCAATATGTGTTCGCACTTTTATCAAGGAGGGACGCTGGGTTTCCTTTTGCGCATTTTTTATGGCGGCTGATAAAGCATCTAAATCATTGCCATCTGCAAGTACCTGCACATGCCAGCCATACGCTTCAAAGCGTTGCACCAGGTCTTCATCAAATGCAATGTTGGTATTTCCTTCAATCGTAATATGATTATCATCATACAAATAAATCATGTTGCCTAACTGAAGATGACCGGCTATAGAAGCGGCTTCTGAACTTATTCCTTCCATCATATCTCCATCACTACAAAGCGTGTAAATCTTATAGTTGAAAATTTCAAAGTCAGGTTTATTATACCGGGCTGCCAAATATTTCTGTGCTATGGCAAAGCCGACACCGTTGGCAAAGCCCTGCCCTAATGGGCCGGTCGTTACTTCAATGCCGGGTAACAATCCATATTCAGGATGCCCCGCAGTTTTACTATGCAATTGCCTGAATTTTTTAATGTCATCCAATGCGATGGAATAACCTGTTAAGTATAAAAAACTATACTGCAACATACAGGCATGGCCACAGGATAAAATAAATCGATCCCTGTTTTCCCATTCTGGATTTCGAGGGTTATAGTTCATACTTTCCGACCATAAAATATGGCCAACAGGAGCAAGCCCCATCGGTGTGCCAGGATGACCGGAATTTGCTTTTTGCACAGCATCGGCAGCGAGTATCCGAACAGTATTGATTCCCTGCTGCTCAAGCGTTTTTATTTTAAGTTTCATGTCAATACTTTAAAAGTGTTTTTTCGATTTTAATTATTAAACAAATTATTATTCCAATGCGGTAATGTATTCTCCATCTCTTGCAGCAGCAGCATATTTAGCACGGTGATATAAAAGTTGGTGATTGCTTTAAAATTTTCTGCGGCAGGAATGGTGAGCGACAAGCTTTTTGCTTTCTGTAAAATGCCGGTCGCAATGGGATGTTCAGACTTTTGCTCTAAGGCAGACGCAAGCCTTATCAATTCATTTTCGTCCCTCACCCCGTCTCTCTCCAAAGGGGAGGGGGAAAGTGATACTATTTTTGACACTTCAAATTTTCCAACCGTCAACGTACCTGTCTTATCAAAAACAATGGTGGTTATCTTCCGCGACTTTTCAAATGCCGTTCTGTTTTTGATAAGCAAGCCATTCTTTGCTGCCAATGAAGTTGACTTCGCTACAACTAATGGCACAGCAAGTCCCAACGCATGCGGGCAACAGATAACAAATACAGTAACCATTCTTGCTAGTGCAAAGTCTAAAGCCTGGCCTGTTAAATACCAATATAAAAATGTAGAAGTACCTGCTGTTAATGCAATAACTGTTAACCATTTCGCAGCGTTGTCTGCAAGCAGTTGAGTTTTCGATTTTGCCTTTTGGACATCATCCACCAGTTTTATTACTTTGGATAGATAGGAATCTTTTGCAGCGTGTGATACCGTCACTTTGATGGAACCATTTCCATTGATGGAACCTGCAATTACTTTATCTCCTACTATTTTCTTAAACGGCTTTGATTCTCCGGTGAGCATTGATTCGTTCAGGTAACTTTCACCTTCAGATATTACGCCATCTGCTGCAATTTTTTCTCCGGGTTTTACCAGGATAATATCTTGCTCTTTTAAAGTATCCGTTTTTACATCATGTAC
>JBBSBG010000353.1:0-3640 GCA_038251495.1 Cytophagales bacterium | reverse complement strand
TCTCACGACCATCATTTAGTATTCTTATAAAAATGACTGAATGTCAAAGCTTGCGATGGTCAAATCTGTGTGGAATGAATTGTTTGGCATCGCGAAAAATAATGGTCACTGATAAACGAAATAAAGTGGTCAACCACCATAAAATCTCCACCAACTCCATTTCATCCAAGTCTATCACTTTTTATGACAGATTAATGCCCTTAAACAAGCGTAATCATACTGCTAACATGCAGCAACTTGGCAGCGAAGGAATGAAATTTACCAATACCTATGCCCAATCTGTGTGCTCACATCCGTGTGAGTTGCAATAAAGCGAGGTTATAAGGATTGGAGCCGGGCGAGAATGATATTGGAGGGCAAAATGACTAGGCTGATCAATATCCTACTGAAGTTACGAAGCTTGCCGTACTTTTAAGTACAACCTTGAGGGATAGAAATGCCTTAATGCCCCTTGAAAAAGCTACCGAAAAGGCCGTTCCCTTTCCGAATGAAATAACATTAAAGTGATTCATTCAGAGGCAAACAGTATACAAGCAAAGACCCTGAGTTCACCTTCATAGCACTCAAAACTTTGGTTGTTTAGCGTCAACTACTAATCAACAAATCAAAAAATAACGCACTATTCTTGCATCGGTAAATAATTCTAACTTACTTTTACAGGCAAGAGTTATAGTAACTCTAAAACCAAAAAAAATAAAACAAAAAAAGCTATGGCAAAGAAAGCAAAGAAGGCTGCTAAAAAAGGGAAAGCTAAACCCAAAAAAGCAGCTAAGAAATCAGTGAAAAAGTCAGCAAAAAAAGTAGCTAAGAAAGCGAAGAAGGCTGCCAAGAAAGTTAAAAAAGTAGCCAAGAAGGCTGCTAAGAAAGTAGAGAAAAAAGTAGCTAAGAAGGCGAAGAAAAGATCAGCACCTAAGAAGAAGGCAGCACCAGCTCCTGTTGCTCCGGCACCAGTAGTGGTTCCAACTCCTTCTGAAGGATCTGGAATGCCTATGTAATTTTAGGCATCACCTAAGCAAAAAAAGAGCGACTCTTTTAGGTCGCTCTTTTTGTTTTCAAGATGATTAAGTTTCTTCTTGGATCATTCTGCCTCAAAACAGGCTTGAGGAACGGGTATTATTTGGTAACTTGCCTGCTTTGCTTATAAAATTTCTGAACTTAATTCAACCATAACTATGAACAACCGAAGATTACCATTTATCATTTTAGGCGTTATTGCATTTATTGTGGTGATTGCGCTTTCATCCAGTCTCTTTTTTACAATCAGCGCCACTGAACGGGCTGTTATGTTTTACCCTTTTGGCAAAGGCTTGGATAAAGACAATATTATTGGGCCCGGCACTCACCTCAAGTCTCCCTGGAACGACCGATACATTTATAAGGTAAACGAAATGTCATCGGAAGAGAATATGGATGTTCTCGACAAGAATGGCCTTTCCATTCACATTGATGTAACGGTGCGCTACTACCCAATTCCCGATAAAATCGGATACATCCATGAACAATTCACTGCCGACTACGAAACTGTGCTGGTTATCCCTGAAGTACGATCCACCGTGCGGCAGGTAATGGGACGGTACACCGCAGAGGAAATCTACTCCACAAAACGTGCGGAAGTTGAAACTGCCATTAAGAGTGAAACAGAATTAATTCTTAACAAAAACAACGTGCACGCTACGGCCGTGCTTATCCGTTCCATCGCGTTGCCTGAGCAAATTAAACAGGCTATCGAAAACAAGTTGCAACAGGAACAGGAGGCGCTCGCCTATCAGTTTCGATTGGATAAAGAAAAAAGTGAAGCCGAACGAAAAAGAATTGCAGCCGAAGGTGAGTCGCGGGCAAACCTTATCATCAACAACAGTTTAACTGACAAACTATTGAAAATGAGAGGTATAGAAGCTACTTTAGAGTTATCAAAATCTCCTAACAGCAAAATAATTATTGTTGGCTCAGGCAAAGATGGCATGCCTTTAATTCTTGGCAACAACTAATTTGATAAACCCATTTTTTTTAAAATGCGAACGTTCTATCTTTAAAACGAAAGTCTAAATTTTTGAATCATGGCGAAGAACGCAGAATTAATAATCGATGGTAAATCATACACCTTTCCAATTGTAGAAGGTTCTGAGGGCGAGCAGGGAATTGACATTAGTAACTTGTTGGAAACAACAGGGGCAGTTACCCTCGACTTCGGTTATAAAAATACCGGAGCCACTAAAAGTGCTATTACTTTTTTGGATGGGGACAAAGGAATTTTGAGGTATCGTGGGTATTCCATTGAGGAGCTTGCAGACAAATCTTCTTTTCTCGAAGTTTCATATCTTCTGATATTCGGAGATTTACCTTCGGCTGAACAATTGACCAAATTCACCGATGATATCAAAAACCATACGATGGTGCATGAAGACATCAAGAAGATCTTAGACGGCTTTCCATCAACCTCGCATCCAATGGGTGTTTTGGCTTCCTTATTCTGTGCACAAACAGCATTTTATCCTGAAGCACTTGACCCTAACAGGACAACGGAAGGAGTTTACTTAAGCATGATTCGCTCATTGGCCAAAATGCCAACCTTTGCAGCGTGGGCGTATAAGAATGCCGTTGGTCATCCGGTAAATTATCCTGATAACTCGCTCGACTATTGCTCACGATTTTTAAAAATGATGTTTGCTTTGCCTGCCGAAGATTTCGAAATCGATCCGGTTGTAGCAGCGGCTCTTGATAAACTATTGATCCTGCATGCCGACCATGAGCAAAACTGTTCTACATCTACCGTGCGGATTGTAGGGTCTTCTAAAGCAAGTATCTACTCTTCTATCTCTGCCGGTATCAATGCCCTATGGGGACCATTGCATGGCGGTGCAAACCAAGAAGTGATATTAATGCTTGAGCAGATTAAGAAAGATGGTGGCGATACCGATAAGTGGATAAACAAGGCTAAGGATAAAAATGATCCTTTCCGTTTAATGGGCTTCGGTCATAGGGTTTATAAGAACTTCGACCCACGTGCTAAAATTATTAAGAAGGCTGCTGATGACGTACTGGAAAAATTGGGTGTGGATGATCCTACACTTGATATAGCAAGAAAACTAGAGGAGGTAGCCTTAAACGACCCTTACTTCATCGAACGCAAGCTATACCCTAATGTGGATTTCTATTCAGGTATTATATATCGGGCATTAGGCATTCCTGTAGATATGTTTACGGTAATGTTTGCCATTGGCCGTTTGCCGGGATGGATTGCGCAGTGGAAAGAATTGCGCGAGAACAAAGAACCAATCGGTCGCCCACGTCAGATTTATACTGGGGCAAATCTAAGACCTTATGTTGCTTTGAATAAACGATAAATTAAGACTAACGATTATCTTTGAAGGCTGGGTTTCCAGCCTTCTTTATTTTATAACAACCTTATTTGGCATGGCACTACAAGATGATTTCAATGCAGCAGTAATTCGTTCGAAACAGTTAACCACAAAGCCTTCAAATGAAGACCTGTTAAGTTTGTACTCGCTTTTCAAACAAGCTGCCGAAGGCGATGTTACAAGCGACCGACCGGGTGGTTTTGATTTTAAAGCCATTGCCAAATATGATGCGTGGGCTTCCCGCAAAGGAATAACCAAAGAAACTGCGATGGCAGATTACG
>JBBSBG010000352.1:0-3643 GCA_038251495.1 Cytophagales bacterium | reverse complement strand
TTCTGATGTTTCATTGGGTGCTTTCCTGAGTGGTGGTATTGACTCTTCTGTGATTGTAGCTTTAGCCTCAAAACACAAACCTGACTTGCATACTTTTTCAATTGGCTTTGCCGATGAAAAGTTCTTCGATGAAACTCACTATGCCAACTTGGTTGCAAAACATTATAAAACCAACCACACCGTTTTCTCACTTACCAACAATGATCTTTTAAGTCATGTAAATAGTGTCTTAGATTCATTAGATGAACCCTTTGCCGATTCTTCGGCTTTGAACGTGAACATCCTTAGCAAGGAAACCCGCAAGCACGCAACGGTTGCTCTTTCGGGGGATGGTGCCGATGAGTTGTTGGCTGGGTATAATAAGCACACAGCTTTTAATAGAATTATAAACAGAGGTTGGCAAGAAAATTTAATCGGTTCATTAAGTCCTGTTTTCAAATTACTTCCACAATCACGGAACTCCACTTGGGGCAATCGCATAAGGCAACTTAATCGGTTTGCAGAGGGTATGAAGTTGGATAGCAAAGAGCGCTACTGGCAATGGGCTGGCTTTGCTAAAGAACCGGAAGCTCTGACTCTACTTTCAGAAAATTCAAAACAAAAATTTGAAAAGCAGGAGTATGAAAAAAGAAAGCAGGAGCAACTTCGTTTCATTTCATCAAAAGAATCTATTCGCGAAATTCTGCTAACCGATATGAATCTTGTTCTACCCAACGACATGCTTACAAAAGTAGATCTGATGAGTATGGCTCACGGACTGGAAGTGCGGGTTCCGTTTTTAGATTATCGGGTAGTAGATTTCATTTTCAGTTTGCCTGATGATTACAAAATCAATCGATCTATCCGGAAAAGAATTTTGCAAGATACCTTTCAGGATGTGCTGCCCGCTGAACTTTACAACAGACCAAAGAAAGGTTTTGAGGTTCCGCTATTAAAATGGTTTCGGAATGAATTGAAATCGTTGATTGTAGACGATCTGCTATCTGAAAAGAATATTCGCGAACAAGGAATTTTTGAATACGCTGAAATAGAAAAACTAAAACGACAATTATTTTCAAACAATCCGCAAGATGTTCATGCACGTATTTGGGGCCTAGTAGTTTTTCAGTGGTGGTGGAGAAAATATATGAAGTGAGTTTTAAAGCTAAGCCATAAGAATGACAAAAAATTAAACCATTAAGATCGTTTAAGGAATTAAGGACATTAAGAGATAATCCTCTTCATCTCTTAATGCTGCTAATGGTAAAAAATTAGTAAATCACCCGTAAATCTCATTAAGCAATCCCGCAAGGCGAACACCTGCTTGCAGCATTCTTGTTTTTGCAACGAAAAAATATTTGTACGAATACTGATAGCCAAGATTTGAATTGCCTATATCATAAACCTGAGGTCTATAGCCTACTGATTCCATTGCCCAATCGCGAACGCTAGTGCCTTGCCATTTTTTAATTACGTCTTTTTCAGGGATTATAAAAGAGTTAGCAAGTTCAGTGTAACTTAACTTGGTATCATCAATCATTTCACTATCCCACACCCGATGTAAATTCGAATCGTTCCGAAACCATTTCACTTTAATATTATTACCACCGCGGTCACCCGGCCTGCCCACATGCAACGGTTGATGAAGATCTCCAACCATGTGCACAAGCATTTTTAAATATTCAGTCTCTTGCTTAGCTGTGAGTTTTCCGGATTTCAAATCCTTCGTAAACTTTTCAATCATCATAATTAATTTACCATCCAGCGTTCCACCTTCCACATCTTCGTAGCGTTCGCCATCGGGTATAGTTGTCCAATGCCAATCGGCAGTATAGTTATAGGTAGAATCAGACCGGATTTCATCCATCCAGGTACTGGCCATAGCCAACGACTCACCACTCAAAATCTGCTGAATGCGCTTCTTTGCTTTGTTAGTTAGATATCGTTCAGCAATTAAGCCCGTAGCGCGGTGGCCAGTGGCGCCCCATCCAAATCCATCTGTTAAAACAAGCAAGGCAAATAAGCCAACGATCAGCTTTTTCATATTTACAAATTAATTGACTGCAATATTAAAACTTTCAACCATTCTAAAATTTCTTAACCGTGATAATAACGTTAAATTTGATTCAAACGGTAAACGTTACCGTAATCTACCTGCCCGATAAGTAATTTCTAAAATTCTACAATAGATGCCCCATCGCAAACCATTGCTTCTTAATTTTGATATTAAAGCCCAGCCCGATGAAGTAACCTGCGGGCCTACGTGCTTGCAAGCACTCTATCAGTATTATCAGGATGAGATTGGACTTAAAGAGGTAATCGCGGAAGTAAAGAGTTTAAAACGTGGGGGCACCCTTGCGGTAATGCTTGGAAACCATGCGCTTAACCGGGGGTATAAGGCACATATTTATACCTACAATTTGAATGTGTTTGATCCATCGTGGTTTAAGTTTTCGTCACCTAAAATGATCGACTTGCTAAAGCAACAAATGAAAAATAAGATGAAGCGAAAAAAACTTTTGGTTGAATCGAAAGCCTACATCCAATTTCTGGAGGCGGGTGGAAAATTGTATCAAAAGGAATTAAGTGCTGATCTAATTAAAAGTTATTTACTACAATCCACACCTATACTTACAGGCCTAAGCGCAACTTACTTGTATGGTACCCCCAGAGAAATTGCGGAAACAGGAAAATATGACAGCATAAAAGGTGAGCCTGTTGGGCATTTCGTAATCATCAACGGATTTGATGAAGCCACTCAAACAGTTTACATCGCTGATCCTATGCACCAGAATCCACACAAGAGTCAATATTATAGTGTGAACTTCGACCGACTCATAAACAGCATCATGCTGGGCATTGTAACCTATGATGCAAACCTGTTAATTATTGAACCCAAAAAATAGCCTATGCCAAAGTTGATCGTAGTCGATAAGCCCGAACATTGGAAATTTAGTTTACACGATGTAGATGTAATTTCGCCCGAGCAGTATATCACAGAGCCAGCTTTTCAAACTGCTAAAAACTTAAAGGTTCTTAACCTCTGCAAATCGTATCAATACCAAAGCGAGGGCTATTATGTTTCGCTATTGGCTGAAGCGCGGGGACACAAAGTGTTACCCGAAGTTTCCACAATTCAGGATTTACGATTTCCCTCCATCTTACGCGATGATTCACTTGACTTTGATGAATTGATTCAAAGTACCTTTAAAAATGAAACTACCGATCGGATTGAGTTCAACATTTATTTTGGCTTTACTCAATCAGAAAATTTCAATCGACTAGGTCATCAATTATTTCAGATGGTGCAGGCACCCTCCTTGCGGGCAGTATTCTCAAAGAAGACTAAATGGACGCTACGAAAAATAAGTCCGATCAGTTTGAATGAAGTTCCTGATGAAGATAAACCCACGTTGGTGCAAGGTCTTGAACGATACCTCCTGCGTAAGCGTGATTTCAGGCCCGACAAAAAGAAATACGATTTAGCTATTTTAATTAATCCGAATGACAAGAACCCACCATCAGATGATCGTGCGTTAAAACGTTTTTATCGGGCAGCGTTAGAAGTAGGATTTAATACTGAGTTTATCACTAAAAATGATTTTGATCAGATCATTCAATACGATGCACTCTTCATTCGTGAGACTACGAATGTAAACCACCA
>JBBSBG010000351.1:0-3647 GCA_038251495.1 Cytophagales bacterium | reverse complement strand
TATCAAAATGTATATGGACAAGGAAATGGAAATGGCGGAGACTTTGCTTTTGTAAACGGTGGCGGTGCAGGATTGACTGATGGTGTTGATGAAAGTTGGGGCCCGGCATTTACTGGTCAACTATATCCACAGTATAATTCACCAAGAACATTAAATGGCCAGCCTATTCCTTTTCGAGGAGGGGATTTAAACGCTCCTGCCGGAAGTATAATCACACCTACTCCTTGGTTAAATGACCCAGACGGTATAAAGAACTTTTTTCAAACGGGCAGAACATTGACTAACAACGTAGCGCTGTTGGGTAGCAATAAACAAGGTGACTTCAGATTGTCGTACACCAGTTTAGATCAAACCGGAACGGTGCCTAATACCGACCTGCGCAGAAATACTGTGTCGTTTGGTGGTGGCTATAATTTAAGTGATAAATTTTCTGCACGAGCATTTGTGAGCTATATAAAAAGCGAAAGCGATAACCGGCCATCGATTAGCTATGGTACCGAAAACATCATGTATTTATTTAATTGCTGGCTGCCTCGCTCAGTAAATGTTGCCGACCTTCAAAATTATTGGATGCCGGGGCTGGAGGGAAGAAGGCAATATAATTTTAACTATAACTATCACGACAATCCATACTTTACAATGTTTGAGAATACCAACGGGCAATATGTTGATCGTATGATTGGCAATGTTTCGTTGAAGTATGATTTTACAAGTTGGTTGAGCCTTCAACTGCGCACGGCATCTGACTTTGCCAGCGAACGCAGGCAATACCGCAGAGCATTTAGCACCCAGCGGTTTCCGTTTGGTCAATATCGCGAAGCAAAAATTGTTACTGAGGAACGTAACTCTGATTTCTTGTTAACATTTAATAAGGAAATTGTGCCTTCGATGTTCACGCTTACTGCTTCATTAGGCGGAAACCAACTCCGTCAGAGATCAGAGTTTTTAGAAGTTAATGCGCCTCAATTAAATATTCCGGAAATCTATAGTCTTACAAATTTTAGAGCGCCCTTGCAGTCTTCACAGTCGGACGTTCAGAAAAGAATCAACAGTCTTTACACGTCAGTGCAGCTAGGGTATAAGAATATTTTGTTTTTAGATTTATCGGCTCGTAATGATTGGTCAAGTGCGCTTACCCTGCCTCAAGAATTAAAGGATGCGGGTATTGGTTCACAAGACAATTCTTACTTCTACTCTTCGGCAGCCTTGAGTGCGGTGGTATCTGATATGTTTGAAACACCCAAGTTTCTTTCATTTGCAAAAGTAAGGGCAAGTGTTGCGCAGGTAGGAAACGATACAGACGCTTTCACATTTACGCAGTCTTTTAATCCCGGTGATCCGTTTGGAAACTCGCAAGTTTATGGCGAGACTGACCGTTTAGCAAACTTTAGTTTGAAGCCAGAAATTAGTACCTCTTACGAGGCTGGTGTTGACTTAAAGTTTTTTGGAAATAGAGTAGGATTGGATGTAACCTATTACCATACCATTACAACAAATCAGATCCTCAATATTCCGCTTTCCATAACAAGTGGCTATAACAGCCGAGCCATCAATGCGGGTGAAATTAAAAATTATGGTGTGGAGTTAATGTTAAATACAATTCCTGTAAAGTTGGCAGGCGGCTTTCAATGGAATTTAGACATCAACTATTCAAGCAACAGAAGCGAAGTAGTGTCCTTGTCCGATGGCCTTACCAACTTTGTGATGGCTAGCAGACGAGTAAGTATTGAAGCCCGGGTTGGCGAGCGTATGGGCGATATGTATGGAATTGCATTTGCTCGAGTTCAAAATACGGATGCAAGTAAGCCTTACTATAGTGCAAATGGACAGTTTGTAGGTGAAATGGTTTTCGATAGCCAAGGTCGCCCTGTTCGCACAACTTCTCGAATTAAATTAGGTAATTACAATGCCGATTGGATGGCGGGTATTAGCAATACGTTTACTTACAAAGGATTTAAAGTAAGTGCTTTGTTTGATATTCGACACGGTGGCGAAGTATATTCAGAAACACAGACTGTAGGGCGCGAAGGCGGTATTATAAGCGAAACATTGGAAGGTCGCGAAAATGGGTATTACCCTCAAGCTTCGGTTCAGGCCGATCCGCAATTATTAAATGCACCCGTGGGTACGTATGTTATTGGGGATGGTGTAGTTTCAAATGGTGACGGCACCTTTAGCGAAAACACACGCAGAGTGCTTCCGCGTCAGTGGCACACAGCGTGGACGGGTGGGCGAAATATTGCTGAAGGCGCGATGTACGATGCTTCATTTACCAAGCTTCGTGAACTTCAAGTCGGTTATACATTCCCTGACAAGCTATTTGAGAAAACTCCGTTCAGAAGCGTGAATATCTCCTTTGTTGGAAGAAACCTTGCTTTGTGGACAGACGTGCCACACATCGATCCTGAAACGATGTCTTACTCAGGTGGCACTGCCTTGCCTGGTATTGAATTTATGTCCATACCATCGTCAAGAAGTTACGGAGTAAATGTTGGATTGAAATTCTGATTGTGAGTTATAAAAATTAATATGATGAAAACTAGAATAATTAAAATAGCTTTAGTTCTGTCGGCCTTGTGCACTGCGATTTCGTGTGATAACAACTTCGAGGAGATCAATACGAATCAGAATGTACCAACTGATGTTACTCCGGATCTGTTGTTATCGGGTGTAATCCGTAATACGCTTAATAATCAAGTTGGTGAGGCCTGGGGCATTGGTAACATTGTCGTTCAGCATACCGCCAAAATTCAGTTTGTAAACGAAGATCGCTACTTGTGGGGCGAGCAGAATGGAATTTGGAATACGGTATATGGCAACATGCGTAATTTGCAAAACGTTATCAACTTTGCTGAAAAGGCGTCACCGGTTCAAAATAACTATTTAGGAGTTGCGCTGGTGCTTAAGTCGTGGATGTTTTCATTGGCAACCGATGCGTATGGAGATATTCCATATTCAGAAGCCAACAAGGGTAAGTCTGCAGGTATCTACCTGACCAAATACGATGCCCAAGAAACTATTTATAACGGCATACTCGCTGATTTAAAAAAGGCAAATGAAATTTTAGGTACAAGTTCCGAGGCCATTGGTGGAGATATTCTTTATGGAGGTGGTGCGGGTTCAATTATTAAATGGCGCAAACTTGCCAACTCACTTCGCCTTCGCTATCTCATGCGCATTTCTAATAAACGAAATGTTGCTGCAGACATGCAGGAAATTATTGGCAATACAACTCAGAATCCGATTTTTGAAAACAATGGCGACAATGCTGCTTTGGTTTATCAGGTTGGCGCACCAAACCAATGGCCACTTTACACTACCCGTGTAGGTTCGTTTGACGAGTTTCGACTAAGCAAAACGTTGGCTGATCTATTGACCGCAAATAGCGACCCTCGCTTGGCGGTTTTTGGAAGGCCAACGCAAAATTCTGTGATTGTAGGATCTCCGTTAATTCAAGGTATCCCTAATGGACTTGAAGATACTCAGGCACTTAGTTTCAATGGTGGTCCGCAAAATGTTTCGCGTGTGGGCTATACCTTTGCCTGTCTGGTATGCAACGATACTGGGCAAGCCGTTCCGGTAGCAAATGCCTCAAGAGGGTTATTGATGACCTACGCTGAACTTCAGTTTATTCTGGCTGAGGCGCG
>JBBSBG010000350.1:0-3667 GCA_038251495.1 Cytophagales bacterium | reverse complement strand
TCATCATTTTACAAGGACCACACCACTCAGCAGAAAAATCTACAAGGGTGGGGGTTTCACCACTAATCAAATCCGAAAAACTTCCTTTTCCCATATTCTAATTAATTATGAGTTCACAACGATATTCGGAATCATAACAACATTCGATTTAATCGAGTTCGATATTAAACAAGCCGCTTCGGCTTTTGTTAACACGCGCTCGGCTCGCTCGCGGTCTTTTTCAGATGCGATGGTAACTGTTGGTTCCAAAGTAACCTCAGTCATCAGAAATTTGCCATCTATCTGTTCTAACTTTCCTTTTGAATCGCATTTAAATGCAATGAAGTCAAGTTTTGAGTTTTCAGCTATTGCTAAAAAAGTTGTCATGAGGCAACTGCTTACGGCAGCGGTAAACAAATGCTCTGGCGACCAAATGCCGGGAATACCTTTGGTAAACTCTGGCGGGGTGGCTACCTCAATACATCCGCCATCCGTAGTTGGTGAGGTGAGTTCTGGCGAACAAATCATGCCCTTTCTATCCTTGTTCCACTGAACTTGAACATTATAAAAATGTGATTCCATAACGTTAGATTTTATTTTGAAGACTCATCCAACTTCCACCATTGTGCACGTTGGTATATCCTTTTGATTTTAACATACTTTTGGCAGCACCACTTCGCATACCCGATGCACAGCAGGTAATGATTACTTTGTTCTTGTCTGCAAAACGATGCGTATTTTGATTCAGTTGATCAACCGGAATATTTAGTGATCCTTTAATGTGACCACCTGAATATTCACTTTTCGTGCGCACATCCATTAAGATAGCACCTTGTTTTACCAGTTCAGCGTAGTTTACCTTGGGGCCTAAGCCAAATAGGTTTTTTAACAGCTCTATCATAAAATATTTACCAAACGTGATTGTATTTGATTAATAGAAATCCAACTTCCTGCATCCACACAGGTTATTTCCTGTTCTTTAAGATAATGGGTGGCCATAGCACTTCTTCCGCCCGATGCGCAGCAAACTATTACTGGCATTTCTAAGTTTTTAACTTCTTCTATTCGCTGCATAATTTCACTTACCGGAATGTTAATAGATCCGGATATGTTGCCGCCTTGAAATTCCGCAGGTGTACGTACATCAACGATTGAGCCTTGATTATTTTTAATAAGTTGTTCGAGATTCATGTATGTTAAATTTTATTTTTTTGAAATAGACTAGCGCCAAGGCCACCCATCATGCCGCCATAGAGTGTCGAATTTAATGGACTTGATGTGATGGGGCAGGCGCCACTAATGCATCCCACCTCACGCCAGTATAGATAACCAGCAATCAGGCCTATGCTACCACCGATTAAAATACTGGCATACTTTTTAAGAATTACCATGAAGTTTTTTCCTTAGTGTGCTAAGGCCTAATGGTAAGTATAATGGACAAAAACTAATGAGACTCGTCAGCACGAAAATTGCGGCCAGTGCCAACAAAATTATCGCGGTTGTTCCGGAAATCACTCCTGTATAATAAAGTGCTACTACAATTGCTGCGAGAATCACCCGGATAACCCGATCAGCAGAACCCATATTTTTTTTCATTTGGTAGTTGGTTAATGTTGACACAAAACTACCTGTTTCGAATATGGGAGTTGGTGATCTAAATCACAGAAGGATTATTTTATTTCGGGAAAGTGTAACTAAGCCCTCATTTTCCATTTGCTTGATAACCCGCGATACAGCCTCCCGGGTGGTTCCCAATTCTTCGGCTAACTGGTGATGAGTTATTTTTATTTCATTGGAATGATAAAGCTCCACTTTTTGCTTGATTAGCTGGAGCAATCGCGTATCTAACTTTTGAAAGGCAATGGCGTTTACCGCGGTAAGCAACTCCTCGAAGCGTTTGTGATAAAGTTTGAAGATAAAATCTGTCCATTCCGGAAATTTCTTTATCCATTCACTCGCTTTCTCCACAGGGATCATTAATATTTCAGCGTCCTCTTCTACAATTGCTTTTACCTTGCTCGTTTCGTTATGGATACCAGCCAAAAAAGACATGATACAACTTTCACCTGGCGTGATGTAATATAGCAATATTTCATGCGCATCTTTATCGGTGCGCATGACCTTTAAGCTGCCGCTTAGCACCATGGGGATAGATTTTATGTAGCTTTCTTCTTGCTGGATAACCGAGCCAGCAGGAAAATTTTTTATCTGTCCGTACTTTTCAATTTCTTCCTTTAATAAAGAATGGAAGGGGGAAGTTAGTGTAGACATATCAAGGACATAACAATGAGTGGATCGGGGTGTGTATTGCGGGCTGTTAATTTCATTATTTTATTTCTGTAATTATTTGAATTAGTTCTTTGGTCGATATTGTTGGCCTTTCAGATTTGTCATAAATAGAAGTTAGGTAGATAATTCCTAAATCTGATTTTAAAAGAACAAATGAAATTACTCTAGCACCGCCACTTTTTCCTTTCCCGTTACTTTTAATTGCTAGCCTTATTTTGTAGATACCTTTCCCAATATTAGTTCCATGCGTAGGATTGGAAGTCAGAACTTGATTTAATTTTTGTAATTCTACTTTAATTGAGGGGTATTTTTTGATAAGCCGTTTAACTTCTTTCTCAGAGCGAGGAATGGTTCTTATCTCAAAGTTCATTTAGAAAATTTCTGAGGGTCTTGGGTTTTCTTTTACCTTCTTCAATTAACTTTATCTCATTCATTGCAAAGGAAAGTTCAGACTTAATTTTTTTGTAGTTCAAAAGCTGTTGGTGTTCTTTTAAAAGTTTTCTCCGATCTCCTAAAGATAATTGCACCGCTTTTTTTTTGCCGTTAGCGTCAGTAATATAATTAACCGTTAAATCCATATAGTTCAAAGTTAATAAAAATTGAATTCGTGATACAATAGTTATTTACCAAAAGGATTTAGCGCATTTAAGGCTCGCTTGCCACCACCCATCTTATTCATGGTCTTCATCATTTTACGCATGTCATCGAATTGTTTTAGCAATTGATTTACCTGCTGCACGTTGGTGCCACTTCCTTTGGCAATTCTGTTTTTGCGACTCACGTTTATTTTATCTGGGTTCTGGCGCTCATCAATTGTCATGGATCGAATGATTGCTTCTATAGGCTTAAATGAATTGTCATCGATATCAACACCTTTCATAGCTTTGCCCATGCCAGGTATCATGCCCAGCAGGTCTTTCATGTTGCCCATCTTTTTTATCTGTTCAAGCTGCGAAAGAAAGTCGTTAAAGTCGAACTGATTCTTCCGCATTTTGGCATTGAGTCGCTTCGATTCATCTTCATCAAATGTTTCCTGCGCTTTTTCAACCAAGCTCACCACATCACCCATGCCCAAAATCCGGCTCGCCATCCTGTCGGGATAAAAGCGATCGATGGCTTCCATCTTTTCGCCTGAACTGATAAACTTGATTGGCTTTTCAACTACTCTGCGGATTGACAATGCAGCACCACCACGGGTATCGCCATCTAATTTTGTAAGTACAACACCATTGAAATTCAAGCGTTCATTAAATGTCTTTGCAGTATTCACGGCATCCTGGCCCGTCATGGAGTCAACAACAAATAAAGTTTCGGATGGTTTGAGTGCTTCCTTTAACTCAGCAATCTCATTCATCATCTGCTCATCCACAGCAAGACGACCGGCCGTATCGACAATGAC
>JBBSBG010000349.1:0-3692 GCA_038251495.1 Cytophagales bacterium | reverse complement strand
GTAGATGGGCTGTCTATCTCAGCCTGTCTGGTTGCGGCAGCGGTTTGCTCACGCTCTTTATTTTGTTTGATAATTTGTTGCAGTACCGTCTTCATAGTAATCCAGTTAGTTAAAAATTATATAAATATTTACTAGTAGTTGCGCTCTTTCAAATAGTCATCCAAGTTTTTTTTGTCATGGGATCCAAGCAAGAAAATAAAAATACTTGCTCTTTCATCATGTTTTACTTTGGATTTTTAAAAAATTATGGTCTTATCGTTGTTCCATCACTCTTGCGCACTTGTGTCCAACCATTCAATTGCTTTTCCGGGAGCGGAAACTTAGCGGCCAGTTTTTCATTTACCTCTACACCCAAACCCGGAGCTTCGTTTACATACATGTATCCATCCTTCATGGTTGGACTTCCCGGAAAAATTTCCTGTAGTTCAGGAGAAAAAGACACAGCCTCTTGAATTCCAAAATTCCAAATGGCGAAATCGATATGCGCATTTGCTGCGTGCCCAACTGGTGAAACATCGCCCGGGCCATGCCAGGCTGTTCGAATATTATATGCTTCACCCAAGCGTGCAACTTTCATAGCAGGCGTAATGCCTCCAACTTGCGAAATATGAATTCTAATAAAATCAAACAATCGCTCGCTCATTGGATTTACCCACTCGTGCGGACTATTGAATAACTCACCCATCGCTATCGGCACGCTTGTTTGCTGCCGCAGCAATTTAAAGTATCCAATATTTTCCGGTGAAAAAGGATCTTCGATAAAAAACGGACGATACTCTTCCAGTTTTTTTATCATGCTAATCGCATCGCTCGGTTGAATACGTTCGTGGATATCATGCAACAACTCTACTTCATCGCCACAGACTTTGCGAACCTTTTCAAACATTAAGGGAATACTTTTCAAATACAAATAGGTGTCCATATAGTTGTCACCAGAATATCCGTAGCCGGCAGCTTGGTAATCGGGCTTTGCCAGACTGGTTGCTCCATAACCGCCCAGTGCCTGAGTTGCACCATAGCCGCCTAATTGTATGCGCACATGTTTAAATCCTTTTTCCATTATTCTCTTAGCATCTTCGGCCACTTTCTCCAACGAGTCGCCCGAAGCATGCGAGTAGCATGGAATCGCAAAGCGACATTTGCCGCCTAATAGTTGATAAACCGGCATGTTGGCTCGTTTACCTTTTATATCCCAAAGCGCCTGATCAAGGCCGCTCAATGCGTTGTTCAATACTGGGCCGTTGCGCCAGTATGAACTTACATAAGTAGTTTGCCATAAATCTTCAATGTTGTCGGCATCCTTTCCTACACAGAAGTCATTAAGATAATCGTTGATAGCAGAAATCACTGGCTTTGCTCGCTGGCGAAACGTAGCGCAGCCCAGCCCGTAAAGCCCGGGCTCGCTCGTCTCTACCTTAACAACAATTAACTCTATTCCATTTGGGCAGGTAGCAATGGCCTTCACTTTTGTGATTTTCAATTTTGGCAACCCTTTGGTTGCGTTGGCAAAAACTTGTCCTACTGCGCTATTAGGAGATGTAAGCGAGCCAAAAGTTCCAACGGCAGCACCCAACCCTAAATTTTTTAAAACAGTTCGTCTACCCATTCCCGGGTTTTCATTTTCCAACATAGTGAATACGTTTTTTAGTTATACATCTTACCTTACACAGCTATTAGGGGTCAGACCGCTTAGACCCCTCCATTGCAATCAAAATTTTGAGCATTCGCGTAACTCCAGTTATACATTTTGACTCGACTTCAATCAAAAAAATTATTATCCGCCCCGCTCAATCACTATTATAAATTTCAAGTTTTTAAAACTTCTATGGCCTGATAACCGTTCCGTCCTTCTTACGCACTATCCAGTTTGATTTAGTACCGATAGGGTATTTCGCTGCCTCCTTCTCGTTAATGTCAACGCCAATTCCAGGCACTTCGTTAACCGACATATACCCGTCTTTCATTGTAGGACAACCGCTAAATACCTCCAGCATTTTGTCTGAAAAGCTTACCGCCTCCTGAATGCCGAAATTCCAAACAGCATAATCAATATGAGCGTGTGCTGAATGACCTACCGGGGAAACATCTCCGGGTCCGTGCCATGCGGTTTTAATGTTAAACCATTCTCCAAGGCGCGCCACTTTCATGGCTGGTGTTATACCTCCAATTTGTGATACATGAACTCGTATGAAATCAAACCATTGGTTTACCATTGGCATTTTAAATTCATTTATATTATTAAATAATTCCCCCATTGCTATGGGCACGGAAGTACTTGTGCGAAGCTGCTTAAACCATTCCATATTTTCCGGAGAGAATGGATCTTCAATAAAAAACGGATTATATTGTTCAAGTTTCTTAATCATATTAATCGCATTCATGGGTTGCACCCGCTCATGAATATCATGTAGCAATTCAACATCTTCACCGCACCGCTTGCGTACCACCTCAAATATTTTAGGTACCGATTTGAGATACATATTTTCATTCATGTAACTATCAGACTCTGCGCCAAAGCCTGCTTCTTTAAAGTCTGCCTTATCGTTTAGTGCGCCTACATTGCCGTATCCCCCTTGTTGAATCCTGACATATTTGAATCCACGATCCATGATACCCTGAACACTTTCTGCCACTTCCTCAGGTGTTTTGCCATTGGCGTGTGTATAGCAAGGAATTGCAAATCTCGATTTGCCACCGAGCAATTGGTAAACTGGCATATTTGCTCGCTTACCTTTTATATCCCATAATGCCTGATCTAATCCGCTTATTGCATTATTTAACACAGGGCCGTTTCTCCAATATGAACTTACGTAAACGGAGTTCCACATGTCTTCAATATTATCGACATCTTTGCCAACGCAAAATTCATTCAAATAGGTATTAATTGCAGTTACTACCACTGCGGCTCTTTGAGTAAATGTAGCGCACCCTAAACCATATAGGCCAGGTTCTGTTGTTTCAACTTTTACAACAATCAGATTTGATCCTTGAGGGGCTGTCGCTATCGCTTTCACACTCTTGATTTTTACAGAAGCCATTCCTTTTGCATAGGACGGAGCCTCATACGCTGCTGCACCGTGTGCCTCTTTGCTACCAAATAGGCCTAGAAGTCCGGATGCTGAACCTATACCCAACATCTTAATTGTGTTTCTGCGCTGAATGGCAAAATTGTTTTCTGCTTTTGTCATAATTAGTTGAGGTTACTTACTATTAATTAATGATTTATTTCGAATGGATAAATGTTCTTAGTCAAAAAACGTCTTGTCCTCCTCGCTCAAATATTTCTTTGCCTCTTTTACGATAAAATCAACACCTAACCCTGGTCTATCCCATACATCAATGTGACCATTTTTTACAATCGGGTCAGGTAGTCCTTCGACAATGTCATACCACCATTCGGGGTTTCCAATCGAATATTCAAAAGCGATAAAGTTCTGAGGCATGGTGGCTGCCACGTGCACCTGGGCTGCATTGCCGATCAGTCCATCAAAAATACCATGAGGCGCCATTTGAATTCCATGCAAATCAGCATACTCAGCGATCCATTTTATTTCGGCTAGTCCACCCACATCGGCTACATCAGGTCCGATGACCCGAACTGCATTTTTCTCTATTAGTTCACGAAAGTTTTGTCGTAAATAAATTTGCTCGCCTGTATGAATAGGCACCGTTGTACTTCTGGTTAACTCAAG
>JBBSBG010000348.1:0-3692 GCA_038251495.1 Cytophagales bacterium | reverse complement strand
GCCCACGCTGCAGGGCAAATAAGAATTAGCCAAAGTATTTTTTTCATTGAGTCTTTGTTTCGATTTATAATAAGTCTTTGAATGTTTAAATGCATTTAACAAAATGCAAGCATGTTTTACAATTCCAAGTATTAAGCAGGTAAATTAAGAAAAGATTGCAGCTGGTAAGCAAGATTTTCTGCTAGTGGTTTTATTTACTAATAAAAAACCGGAAATACTGGAATAGGTTTGTCTCCTCTCCCTGAGATAGTAATTTTGCATCTACTAATAATATAGACATGGACGAAACATTGCAGCACGAATATTTTGGCAACACAGTTGAACATTACCTAATCACGCTAGGAATTATTGTTGGGGGCTTGCTATTACTCAGGCTTTTTAGAAAAGGTCTTTTAAGCAGACTTAAAAAGTGGGCTAGTGGAACAGAAACTAAGCTCGATGATTATTTGATTAGTGGGATTGAAAAGTTTGGGTTACCCGTATTTAATTTTCTTATCGTTTACTTAGGGTTGCACTATTTAACCTTTTCAGATCGGGTTGAAAAACTCATTCACAATGCAATGGTCGTTATCCTTGCTTTCTATGCAGTGCGTATGTTTTCATCCTTTGTGCGCCTTTCACTTGAAGCATTCATTAGATCCAAAGAAGATGGCGAAGAGAAGTTGAAACAATTGGGAGGTATCATGCTTATTGTAAATGCTTTACTATGGATCATTGGGTTGCTTTTTATTTTTAACAATTTTGGGTACGATGTTACAGCCATTGTTGCAGGCTTGGGTATTGGAGGTATCGCGATTGCATTGGCAGCACAAAATATTTTGGGCGATCTGTTCAATTACTTTGTAATCTTTTTAGATCGTCCGTTTGAGATAGGTGACTTTATTACAGTAGACGATAAGAAGGGAACCGTTGAATACATTGGTATTAAAACCACCCGCTTAAAAAGTATTACCGGTGAACAACTCGTGTTTTCAAATAGTGATCTCACCAATTCGCGCATCCACAATTTTAAGCGTATGGAGCGTAGAAGAATTGTGTTTGCGCTTGGGGTTATTTATCAAACCACTCCAGTGCAACTTGAAAAAATTCCAGCTATCCTTAAAGGTATTATTGAAACGAAAGAAGGAGTTGCTTTTGATCGGGCGCATTTCCAAAAGTTTGGCGCTTCCAGTTTAGATTATGAGATAGTTTACTTTGTCGAAACTTCGGAGTACAATCAGTATATGGACTTGCAACAGAAGATCAACATGGAAATCTTCAATGCTTTTGCCGCTGAAGGAATTGAGTTTGCTTATCCAACACAAACATTGTTTTTAAGTAAGGAATAAATTCATTGCCACAGATTCACTGATTAAATTTTACTCTTTATTAGATTAAATAATGAGTATTTAAAATTTGCGAATATTTGTGCGAAACTGTTATGAATATTAATAACAATAGTATTTCGCAGATTTCGAATTAAATTTATTTTTAATCAGTGAATCTGTGGCCAATTAATTCTTCTTTTTCTCTTTAGTTAAATCAGTAAACAGACTGTTAAAAATTGAAAGGATTAAACTAAACCCAAGCGCCCACCAAAATCCATCAACCTCAAAGCCAGGCACAAAGTAGTCAACCAGTAAAATAATCAACGCGTTGATCACTAAAAGGAAAAGGCCCAGAGTAACCACTGTTATTGGGATGGTAAGAATAATCAGAATAGGTTTGACAAGCACGTTGGCAATTGCAATGACAACGGCTACTAATAGCGCGTACCCATAATTTTCAACATGAACACCGCCCTTCAGCAAGTAGCCAGTAAGCATTACTGCTAAACCGTTTAATAAAAAGCGAACTAGTCCATTCATCTGAATTATTTTTTGGGGAAGTATCTATAAAGGGCATCTCTAAAAACCCTTGCTCTCATTACCTCAACCCCTGCTCCAAAAGAAAAGGGTAAGCGGAGTTTTTGGAGATGCCCTAAATTTATTTTCGGTTTAAAAATCTAAAAACTGTTCTGATTGAAGTCCTTTTGTTCTTCTATCGAAAGGCGTCCATAATTTTTTCCTTCTTCCATTGCCATGGAAAGTGCAATTTCCTCATCGCCCTCAGAAAAAACCTCAGTTTCAATTTTTAATGCTTTAGTAAGTGCCTGAACCGCTTCTTCCTGGGCCTCATCAAGTTTTAAGAGGTATGTTTTCATGGGAATAAAAATACAAAATTACCAACTCAATTCCTGAATGAAGTAAATCATTTGGCGTATCAATTTGAAAACTTCTATTTAATAAACACATAGGAACATAAGGTACATAGAAATGTTACGACATAAATCTATGTGTTACCATGTGCCTATGTGTTTAATGAAAATCACTTCTTACCTTCGCTGCCTTATGTACGCAATTGTTGATATTGAAACTACTGGCGGCTACGCAGAAAATCATCGCGTAACCGAGATAGCGATTTATCATTACGATGGAGTACAAATTACCGATAGTTTTCACACGCTAATAAATCCAGGTCGCAAAGTACCAAGCTTTATTACGGGCCTTACTGGAATCACTTCTGCTATGGTGGAGGAAGCGCCAGCATTTGAAGATTTGGCCGAAGAAATTTTTGATTGGTTAAAGGATAGGATTTTTGTTGCACACAATGCGCACTTCGATTATAGCTTTTTAAAGAAAGAATTTGAAGGGCAAGGAATTGCATGGAACTCAAAGAAGTTGTGCACTGTGCGGCTGAGCCGAAAAATTATACCCGGACTTAAGTCATACAGTTTGGGGCGATTGGCAGAGAGTCTTGGCATTAAAATTCTAAACCGACATCGGGCAGGTGGCGATGCACTTGCTACAGCAAAGATTTTTGATATTTTGATCAAGCGCGATGACACGGGCGTAATTACCAAATCATTAAAGAGAAATGCTGGTGAAACTATTTTGCCACCCAACTTGCCCAAAGAGGATTTTGATAAACTGCCGGCTAAAGAAGGAGTGTATTATTTTTTAGATGCCCGGGGCACAGTGATTTATGTAGGTAAGGCAGTGAATATTAAAAAAAGAATTGCCGGACACTTTACGGGCGAGGCTCGCGAATGGAATCGATCAAATATTCGAAATGAAATTCATAACATCACCTTTGAGCTAACGGGTAGCGAATTGATTGCATTCATTTTGGAATCGCAGGAGATTCGAAGACTCTGGCCTAAATATAATCTGGCGCAAAAATATAAAGTTGAAGAGTGGGGTGTGTATGATTATGAAGATCGCAACGAGTATTTACGTTTTGCGGTGAATGTTGTAAGTCGTGGAACAAAACCCTTGATCACATTTACTTCCAAAGGTGATGCGTGGAATTTTATGTGGGATAAAGTAAAGGAGTTTGATCTGTGTCCAAAGCTGTGTGGCTTGCAAATCGCGAAAGGGCTATGCTTCAGTTATCAGTCGGGTTCGTGCAAGGGAGCTTGCCAAGGTGTAGAGAAAGAAAACAAATATAACAAGCGCGCACAGCAAGCGATTGATTCATTTTTTGAAAATGGACAAACAGTGGCTATGGTTGGCAAGGGTCGCAGGCCAGAAGAGAAGTCGGTAGTATTAGTAGAGCGTGGCAGTTATTTAGGCTTTGGTTTCTTTGAAGAAAACGAATCAATTTCAAATCTTGAATCCGCTCGAAATTTTATTAAACCATCGAAGGATAATCGTGTGGTTCAGAATATTATT
>JBBSBG010000347.1:0-3696 GCA_038251495.1 Cytophagales bacterium | reverse complement strand
CCCGTTTTTATTGGGAAGTTTTGCTGCACTTCTGCTCTTTCTTTTCCGCCAAAAGGTGGGTTGGCAAGCACAATATCGTAACGGTCTTTTTCCTGTATGTCGGCAAGGTTTTCGGCAAGGGTGTTGGTATGCACAATGTTTGGTGCTTCCACTCCGTGCAAAATCATATTCATCGTGCCAATGATGTACGCCAATGATTTTTTTTCTTTTCCGTAAAATGTTTTTTTCTGTAAAGTTTCAACGTCTTTGGTAGTAAGATTTTTACTGCCACGCAAATAATCAAACGCCTCTACCAAGAAACCCGCTGAACCTACGGCACCGTCATAAATTTTATTTCCTATTTCGGGTGCTACTACTTTTACAATGGTTTTAATCAAAGCTCGTGGCGTATAATATTCTCCTCCGTTACGCCCTGCGTTGCCCATATTTTTAATCTTATCCTCATAGAGGTGGCTCATTTCGTGCTTTTCAGCGTGGGTTCTAAAACGCAGTTCGTCAATTCGGTTTATTACTTCACGCAAATTGTAACCGCTTTGTATACGGTTTTTTAGTTCACTAAAAATTTCACCAATTTTATATTCAATGGTGTCGGCACTTACGGCATCGGCTTTAAATTTTTTGAGGTAGGGGAAGAGTTTAATATTTACAAAGTCAGAAAGGTCGTCACCTGTCAATGCTTTGTGGTGGTCAAGTTTACCTTCCTTGTCTTTAGGTGCAGCCCACTTGCTCCATTGATATTCTTTGCCAATAATGTTTGTGTAGGCTTTGCCAGTTAGTTCGGCTGCTGTGGCTTTATCCTTTTCTAAGTCATCCAGATATTTGAGGAACAACACCCAAGAAGTTTGCTCTACATAATCCAGTTCGCTACCGCAACCTGCGTCTTTGTGCAGTATGTCGTCTATATTTTTAAAGGTCTGTTCAAACATTTTCTATTCTCTTATTTAATTCGTTTCAAAGTTAGTATTCTAGTCGGTGTCCCGATAGCTATCGGGAGCAAAAAAATGGCTTCCCGAAAAAAAGACGGGACAGGCTTTTTGGTTTTGCGAAGCGTTGGTCCCGATAGCTATTGGGATGTCGGGCAAAACCAAATGTGCCAATTTGTGCGGTTGGCTTTTCTTGTCGATGTCTGCCGGTTTGCATGGTCGTTTTACAATGAGGCACAACGCCCGAATATATGCAATTGATGTTATTTCCATTCTATGCAATAGCCAAAGTTGCATATAACCGCCCTAAATGGAGGGCTATATACCACTATCAACTGCCTCGGCCAACTTACGCATCGTCCGCACGCGCTCGGGGTCTACTGTTCTATACTTAAATTCTGCGCCTTCATCTGAGCCCATGCCCGCGATTTTTTCGTTGCGGTAGGTCATGGCACTTTCGCGAAAAGCGGTAGCAGAAAAATGAATCTCACTTGCTTTTGATTTGCGCACAAGTTCTTCCACCGTGTTTTCATTTACTCCTGAGCCGGGCATAATGCCAATCCGGCCATTCGCTCTCTCAATCAACTCAGCAATAAGATCAGCACCTTCTGGTGCGGTGGCGCGGTGGCCAGCCGTAAGGATGCGATGAAAGCCAACTTCGATGCAATCCTCAAGCGCTTCAAACGGATCGCGCGTCATGTCAAACGCACGGTGGCAGGTGACCTTAATCGGTCGGGCGCGGTCAATTAATTCTTTACACCTTTTTTTATCGAGGGTTCCATCTGCGTTCAATATCCCAAACACCACGCCATCTACACTAATCTTCTGGCATTGATCAATATCACGCTTCATGCAATGAAACTCATAATTGGAATAATGGAAATCACCACCCCGAGGGCGTATCATTACATACACATCCAGGTTTACATTTTGCCGCACGGCTTCAATGGTGCCAAAGGAAGGCGTTGTACCACCTTCACTTGGGTTGTCGCAAAGTTCAATGCGATCGGCTCCACCTTCTTGTGCGCGGAGGGCAGACTCTATGTTGTAGACTACTATTTCAACTTTCATGACCGCAGATTATATTGATTCTTGGATTTCATTGATGTTTGTCCTTTCGATTATTTCGCATCATAAATACAGATAAATTTTTGGGTTTTCGCACATGATTGGAATTGATCACCCAAAGAAACCTCAAAGATAAATTTTGATTCTTGGATTTCGTTGATGTTTGTCCTTTCGATTATTTCGCATCATAAATACAGATAAATTTTTGGGTTTTCGCACATGATTGGAATTGATCATCCAAAGAAACCTCAAAGATAAATTTTGATTCTTGGATTTCGTTGATGTTTGTCCTTTCGATTATTTCGCATCATAAATACAGATAAATTTTTGGGTTTTCGCACGTGATTGGAATTGATCACCCAAAGAAACCTCAAAGATAAATTTTGATTCTTGGATTTCGTTGATGATTAGCCTTCCAATTATTTCGCATTATAAATACAGATTTACTCAATTTTTTGGTTTTCGCAGATGCTTTGAATTGATAACTCTACGAAACTCCAAACTTGTGCTTCCGAAATTTATCAATAAACCTATTTCAAGCTCATATGCCTCTAGGTAATTAATTGCCTGAGCTAAATGCGCATTATCCAGTTTAGATACAGCTTTCAATTCCACCGAGATTTTTCCATCAACCAGAAAGTCTACTCTTCGGGTTCCAATATGAGTTCCCTCATATATAATTGGCATTTCAAGTTCGCGCTCAAAAAATAACTCCAACTTTCTAAACTCAATAGCCAATGCCCGTTGATAAATGACTTCCTGAAATCCGTTCCCTAAATTGTTGTGCACCCTCATGGCACACCCAATAATCTTTTCAGTTAAATCGCTATGCTTATATTCTTCCTTTATCATGAATCATAGAAAATCAATTCATCATACCCAATCTGCGGTACAGACTTAATAGTAGCTCTTGGCCTCAAACAATTTATTGGATACTTCCTCACTCTGCACCGCATACGTAAATCCCTTTTGCAAAGCAAACGCTCCATACTCACCATTTTTATTCAGCGCTAAAAATCCTACCTGTATCTCTTTCGATTTCTCAGGTTGATTTTTTACAATCCGCGCAACTGCCTTCTCACATGCTTGTTGGGGCGTATTCCCTTGTCGCATTAATTCAACCACTAAGTGCGAACCTACAATTCGAATCACCTCCTCGCCTACTCCGGTAGAAGTAGCAGCACCAATTTCATTATCCACAAACAAGGCAGCACCAATAATTGGTGAGTCGCCTACGCGGCCTTGCATTTTATAGGCCATGCCACTAGTGGTGCACGCTCCTGATAAATTTTGTTTTTGATCCAAGGCTACAATTCCAATGGTATCGTGATTCTCAATATTAGCTACCGGCTTATACTTGGCTGTCTTCAACCACTCCTTCCATGCCTTCTCCGATTCCTTCGTAAGCAGATTCTCTTTTTTAAATCCATTGGCAAGTGCAAACTTCAACGCGCCCTCGCCAACTAAGAATACGTGTGGCGTTTTCTCCATAACTTTTCTCGCTACGGAGACTGGATGCACAATGTGTTCAAGGCAAGCTACGGCACCGCAGTTGGCAAACTCGTCCATAATACATGAGTCAAGTGTTACGCGACCATCACGATCGGGCAAACCGCCAAGCCCTACTGAACTTTCCTTGGGATCGCCTTCGGGCACCCATGCACCTGCTTCAACAGCATCCAGCGCACGGCCTCCGGTTGATAGT
>JBBSBG010000346.1:0-3705 GCA_038251495.1 Cytophagales bacterium | reverse complement strand
GTCACTTTCCAAAACGGTGTTAATAACCTGATTTAACTTTATTGAAAATTCGGCCTGTGTATCTTTTTTGCTAAAGGGAAAATATCCATTGATCAGATATTTTTTAAATAATGGAAGCGGCTTTAGCTGCTGCAGTATTTCTTGTGTAAAGTCTGTTGTGTTTTTAAGTATCTCATCGAGTGACAGGATACTGAATTTTAATTCGTGTTCAAACTCCAGATATTCCCGAAAGGAAAGTCCTGCTAATTCATAGGTAATCACTCTGCGGCTAAGATCTGCTTCTCCCTTTTGGATTTCCAGTGCCGATGAGGCAGTAAAAATTATTTGCAACCCGGGATATCCATCGTATATATTCTTTAATTCGGTAGAACAGCGCGGGTATTTGTGAATTTCATCGATAAGCAACACCGCGCCCCCATCTTTTTCAAATTGATCGGCTAAATCCAGCAAACTATTATCGTAGAAGTATGGATGGTCGGCTGACACATAAAGTCCTTTTTCTTTTAAATGAAACTTTAGGTATTGCAAGAGCATGGTGGTTTTGCCGGTTCCCCTTAATCCATGGATGCCCACCATCCGTTGCTTCCAGTTGATGTTTTTAAAAAGGGATCTTGAAAAATTATTATCTGTTGCTTTAAGAAGATTCGCTTGAAAGGAATAGAGCCAGTCCATATTGACTTACTTGCAAGTCAAATATGTATAATTATTGACTTGTATTCAAGTCAATTTAAAACTCCAACATCTTCACTGCGGTCACCGCAGCTTCTTCACCTTTGTTTCCGAGTTTACCGCCTGCACGTTCGACCGCTTGTTTTTTAGTTAGCGTTGTGAGTACGCCAAAGATTACTGGCTTTCTTGTTTTAATATTTACTTCGGTAATGCCATAGGCTACTCCCTGGCAGATGTAATCGAAGTGCGGTGTGTCGCCCTGAATAACACAGCCTAAACAAATCACGGCATCAATATCTTTTTTCTCCGCCATCCACAAAGCTCCTAGGGTAAGTTCAAATGTGCCGGGCACATTCTTACGAATGATGTTTGTCTTTTTAACACCCAACTGAATAAGCCCATCACGTGCTCCTTCGTAAAGCGCTTCGGTAATATCTTCATTCCACTCCGCCACCACAATGGCAAACTTCTTCTTCGAAAGATTGATCTTACTTTTTCCTGAAACAGATTTTAAGATTCCGGCCATAAATTTTTGGTAATAAAAAAGGGATAGATATCTATCCCTTCTCAAATGTAATAAGTTTGATTTTAAGAGTTAGCCTCTAGCCGCGCCTTAAACTTTCTGGCGTTTTGCAATTCGCTGCTATCCCAAAATTTTTCTATAATAGTTTGATAAGCCGCTTTAGCCTTATCAGTATTATTTAATTTCTCATAGGCCAAAGCAGCCTTCATCAAATAGGATGGCGTAAATTCTTTATTAGGTTTATAACCTGCCGCTTTATCGTAATACCTGGCAGCATTTTCATAATCCTTTTGTTCCATATAGGCATCGCCCATTAAACTATAAGCTCGCGCTTGCACAAGCAAATCATCTGAACTAAAATCTTCTAAATGAAAAATTGCCAACGGAAATTTAGCCTGCTTTAAATAAATAAAGCCAGTATAATAGTTTGCAAGATTTCCGGCATCAGTCCTTCCATAATCTTCAATGATTTGGAGTAAGCCCAGATTGTTTCCGTCACCATTCAAAGCAAGATTTAAACTATCAGCTTCAAAGTAGCGCACAGCCTGAAACATTTCTTTTTGTGCCTGCGCATCTTGGTCGCCCATGTAATAGCGATATCCAAAGAAACCCCCTATTATTATAAGAATAGCCGCAGCAATCCCTAGTGCAGTTTTTGGGTTTTGCTCGAACCAATGCTCAACGCCCTCCAGTTTTTCCTTAATAACTTCTGGGTTCTCTAATAAATCTTTGTTTTCGTCCTTCTTTGCCATGTTCGGTAAAATAAAAAGCCCTCCCGATAGCCATCGGGATAACGGGACGCAAAACTAAGAATTAGGATTTATTAAACAAAAGGCTGTTAGTCCGCTATAAAGGGATAGTCAGGCTCTGCGTAAATGTCCTTCATAGCCTCTGATGGATCAGGATAGCTGGATTCTTCAGCAAACTTCACACTCTCATCAACTTGGGCTAAAACCTTTTTTTCAATCGCTTCAAGATCTTTTTCGGTGGCAATCTTTTTCTTCAGGATTGTGTCACGCACTTGCTCAATCGGGTCGCGCTGTTTGTATTCTTCAACTTCCTGCTTGCTACGATACTTTTGTGGATCGGACATCGAGTGCCCTTTATAACGGTAGGTTCTGAATTCTAACAATGTTGGACCTTCACCGGCCCGGGCTCGCTCAGCTGCCCGTTCCACCGCATCGTGCACATCTTCAACATTCATGGCATCAACAGGCTCAGAAGGCATATCGTACGATTCGCCAAGCGTATATAGTTCAACCACATTGGATGATCGTTCCACGGAAGTGCCCATGGCATAGCCATTATTTTCAATCGCAAAAATTACCGGAATCTTCCAAAGCATGGCCAGGTTCAGGGCTTCATGAAAGGCACCCTGACGAACTGCACCATCACCCATGTAGCAAATGCACAAGTTGCCAGTCTCATTATACATTTCTGCAAAAGCAATACCAGCACCCAAAGGTATCTGAGCACCAACAATTCCATGGCCTCCATAGAACCCATGTTCTTTATCAAAAATATGCATAGAACCGCCTTTGCCTTTCGACACGCCTGTTTCTTTACCGTATAATTCGGCCATCACCGCATTGGGGCTTGTGCCCAACGCCAACGGATGGGCGTGATCGCGGTATGCAGTAATGTATTTATCTCCTTTTATTAAGGCACTAACAGCTCCTGCTGCGCAAGCTTCCTGCCCAATGTACAAATGACAGAAGCCTCGGATTTTTTGCATGCCATATAACTGGCCAGCCTTCTCTTCAAATTTTCTCATTAATAGCATACTCTCAAACCAAAACATGTAGGTTTCCTTGGAGTATGCCTTCTTATCTTTTTTCGGCTTGGCGCCTGCCTTTGCCGAAACGCTTCGTGCAGGCGGGGTTTTAGCTTGGGCAGTAGTGGCCATAATTGCTAATTTTGAGTGAAATGTGAGTTGCGAAAATACGCCACCCTTTGCCAATCGCCAAATGGGCGTTCGCATAAATAGAATTTTTATCCTGCTACCGTGTTCCTTCAAAAACTGAGACTGTATAATTTTAAGAATCACCAGGAGGCCACACTCAACTTCGAGGGCAAAATCAATTGTTTTCTTGGTAAGAATGGAAGTGGAAAAACAAATCTGCTTGACGCTATCTACTACCTCTCATTTACGAAAAGCGCAATCAATCCCTACGATCTTCAAAACATCAACCACGGACAAAATGGGTTCCTGGTAAAGGGCGTATTCGAGTTAGCCGGCAAGCAAAAGGAAGTAGTTTGCTCTTTTCAGCAAGGCGAAAAAAAAATTGTTCGCGAAGACGGGCAAGAGGCTACCAAGTTTTCAGAACATATTGGTAAGTATCCGGTTGTGTTAATTGCCCCGCAGGATATTGAATTGATTTGGGATGGCTCGGAGCTGAGGCGAAGATTTTTTGACTCGTTAATAAGTCAACTTGATCGCGTCTATCTGGATAATTTAATAATTTATAATCATCAACTAAAGCAGCGCAATAGTTTACTTCGCGCTTTCGCGG
>JBBSBG010000345.1:0-3716 GCA_038251495.1 Cytophagales bacterium | reverse complement strand
GATGTGATTAATACTGTTATCCCTTGAGCAAGTGTAATCAAAGTATAACTCTTGTAAGCATCGCGTTCACTGATGCCGCTGAATTGAGACACAACCCAGAAGTATGAATCATTTGCATGAGAGACTGTCATGGCACCACCACCAATGGCTAATATTAAGGTGGCTAATGAAATAGCAGATGTAAATCCCGCAAGGACAGTTAACGGTGCAAGTAATGAACTGGTAACGATGATTGCGGAAGTGGAAGAACCTTGTGCTGTTTTTAAAACTGAGCCTAACAAAAAGGCAATTAATAAAAATATTATTCCGCCAGATTGTGAACCAGCTATTTGTTCTTTCAAGATCAAGTCAATACCACTTGATTTGATTACCGCACCAAACGAACCACCAGCACCGGTTATTAAAAGTATTATTCCGGCATCTTTCAAAGCTTCTGAGATCCACGATGGCCACTCTTGCTTATGTTTTTTTGAAATTAATAGAAATGAGCAAAGAAGTCCGATAAAAAGCGCTACAGCCGGATTGCCAACAATTGAGAAAAAGCTTGTTAAAGATTGTAATCCCGGAATCACATTGGGTAAGGTGGCACAGGAGATAAGAAGAATGGGCAGCACTAAAGGTAGGAATGAAATGATAGAGTTGTGTTTAATTTCCTGAACAGCAGCGTGACTTGTTTCAGCGACATGAATTTTAGCGCCCAGTTTTTTCGATAGCCAAAAGGCAACAAGTGCTGCTGGCAGTGCCCCAATAAATCCAACTAAAATCACTAAGCCAAGATTTGCCGACATACCAAGGTTTGCAGCTGCAGCCAATGGGCCGGGAGTGGGGGGCACCAATGTGTGCGAGGTATAAAGTCCGGAAGATAAAGCAAGTGAGAGTTGCGCTTGATTTATTTTGGGTGAAGAGAGTGCGGGTATTAATCGTGAGAGGATGATGAACCCGGAATCGCAGTAAACGGGTATGCCCACCACCACGCCAATCATAGACATAGCAATCAACGTTTTATTCTTACCAAATGCATTAACAATTTTAGTCCCGATGCTGGTCATAGCGCCAGTTCTTTCCATCACAATTCCGAGGCATGAACCAATAGCAACTAGAAACCCAATTTGCTGTAGGAGCAACCCAAAGCCCGCCTGCATAGTTGTCATTGTTTCTAAAATGGGCTTGCCTATGATAGTTCCAAAGATGAGTGCTGCGATAAGCAGAGAAAAAAACGGATTTAGTTTTAAGTATCGCGATGCCGCAATGAGAACCGCAATGGATAGAAGAAGTGCTAAACCGATAATTTTAATATCATCGATCATTGCATACTATATGAAGCGTATAATTTCTATTTCCTTCACTTTGCTGAAGACTTTATCAGCCGATACTACTGGTAATTGATAATAATTAGCTGTGGCAGCAATTATTGCATCAGGTAGTTTTAGTTTATAGGTGATTCTGAAATCAATTATGGCCTTTTTAATTTCAGGATTCAATTCTAATAGGATGCATTCATTGAGGAAATTTTGAATTAAGTCCCGCTCGCTACTAGTTAGTTTTTGATAGGAGAGTGATTCAAGTTCTGTAATGAATGAAATGTGAAGAATGTTGTGGTTGATGATTTCTTTAGCAACGGAATGACCATCTAAAACTGCGATGATTGCATTTGTGTCAAGCAGAATATTATTTCCACTCATCTCGTAATTTGCGTTGAAGGGTCAATGGGTTTCCCTTAGCCTTTACTTTTCCAACATATTTACTAATATCAACACCCTCTTTTTTTGCTTTGACGGTGGCGAATATTTTTTCAAGCTCCTTTTTTGACGGCTTTGATTTTATTACTGTTTCCATTTTTTAAGGTTCTTCAACAAATGTATCTCAAAATAATTATATCCGAAATGGGTGGTAAGGATAAGCTTCTCCAGCTTTAAAATCAGTCCCTTCAGCAGGTAATTCAATAAAGCCATCTACTTCCTTCAGGTTAGCAAAATCGCCTGAGCCACCACCGGCTTGAGGATAGGCAGTTAACCGACCATTTTCATAAACCACTTTTACCTGTAGGAAATATGTTAATGCTGGCTTGAAAGAAAAATCTTTAGCAAGAACGGCCTGCTTTGGTTTTGCGCTACCGCCTAGACTTTTCACCAGCCAAGGTTTTATGTACCGATAAAAACACATGTAGGTTGAAACTGGATTCCCCGGAAGAGCAAAGACAATATGCTTGGAGGAAGTGCCAAACCAAAGTGGCTTACCCGGTTTTTGACTTACCTGATGAAACCGTTTTTGAATTCCATTTTTCTCTAATGTTTGTGGAACGAAATCGAATTTACCTTTTGATACTCCACCAGAAAAAATAACCACTTCATAATGCGCCAATATTTTCCTCACTTCGGTTTCAAGAATTTCAGGTTGGTCAGGAATATGATATTGATCGGATGAACAACCAAGTTCTAATAAGGCTGCCTGTAAGGCATAACTATTTGATCTTCGAATTTGATAGGGAAGGGGGATAAGGTCAACAGGAATTAATTCATCGCCCGTGGAAATGATTGCCGTTTTAGGAAACATCGAAACAGAAATTGTTTTCTTTCCTACCGAAGCAAGCAAGGCAACTTCGGCTGAAGATAGAGTAATGCTAGGTGAAAGTAATACATCATTTTGTTTTGCATCCTGACCTTGATGATGAATGTTATCTCGATGTTTGACTTCTTCAAATTGGATGGTAGCAATCTGGTCTTTTATCTCAAGATCTTCATAACGAATAACCGTGTCAGTGCCAGTGGGTAACATGGCACCGGTCATTATTTCAATACACGACTCCTGGGTTTTTAATTTCTTTGGTTGTTCACCGGCAGCCTGAATACCTTCAATAGTAAATTTTCGATTTCCTTTTTTGTAAGACTCATAGTTAATAGCGATGCCGTCCATTGCCACACGATCAAAGGGCGGAAAGTTTCTGTCCGCCCGAACTTCTTCTTGCAAAACTCTTCCGCAAGCATGTTGAATAGCAATATCCTCCTTTCCAGTTTCAATGGAATGAGAAAGAATTATTGACGTTGCCTCTGAAACGCTTATCATGTTTTGACTAACTTTGATTGCTTTGCGAATTCAAAATTTACCTAATGAAGAAACAATTTACACATATTGACGCCTCCGGCAACCCACAAATGGTTGATGTTTCAAATAAAAAGGTAACAAAGCGACTTGCCCGCGCGCAGGCATCCATTTTTTTGGGCAAGGAAATTATCTCGCGCATGCAAGGCAATGAATTGATAACCAAAAAAGGCCCTGTATTTCAAACGGCTATTATTGCCGGAGTGATGGCTGCCAAGAAAACGCATGAGCTTATTCCGTTTTGTCATGCATTGAATCTTGAAGATTGTAAAATCACCATTGAGGTAAAAAAACAACGAGCAATTATTAAGACTGAAACAGTGATCACCGCCAAAACAGGAGTTGAAATGGAAGCCTTGATGGCCGCTTCTGTTGCTGCCTTAACGATCTATGATATGTGTAAGGCTTTATCGCACGAAATGGTAATTGAAGAAATAAAATTGGTTGAAAAGACTGGCGGGAAGAAGGATTTTAAACGAAAAGCCTAATACACGTAAAAATATTTTTTCTTTTTGCTGAATCAGCAAATTACCCACTCATTTCTATAAGTAGCAATTTAGTAGTGTGTTATATCCCACCCGTTAATTAATTATTTAAGGATTCAATTGGCGCAATCG
>JBBSBG010000344.1:0-3719 GCA_038251495.1 Cytophagales bacterium | reverse complement strand
TAAGATCTTTTCATTAAGACTGAATTAATAAGATTTTGTTACCCAGTTTTTTCAACTTTTTACCAGCGTTTCCCAAGTTGTTGATATTCAATTGTAATACCAGGTGTACTTCATTTAGTTTGTTGCGGGTCAGGCGACCCTCAACAACAAAGGCTGGTTATGCTGCATTGCTTTGATAGAGCTCAATTGAATCCAGTTCTTTAAATTTCACTTGCCACGATGAATCGGTCTGACGGGCATTTGTAAACTTCTTCATAACCATGGGCAATATCAAACAAATGCTGCCACTGACTACAGGTGACCGTGATAAAATAAATTCCACCAAATTCGATTATCTCCCTGCGAACACTCATAGCTTAAATTTAACACTTATGTTTCAGCTAAACATCTTCAACTTTTTCATTCGCGCAGAGTTCCTGAGGCGGGTAACTCTGCGTAGAAAAAGAATTCATTTTCCCGAAATTAAATTGTTATTGTTGCTAAAGTCTTCAACCTTCAATCCATTTTCTATAAATTTTTGCTCAAAAAATAAACCTTTAGATATTTCTTTGTTGATCTTATTCTGATCCATTATAATTAATACCCCTTTACTAATTGTCGTAGTTGCAAATACTTGTACGATGTAAGTTTTGCCTGGGTCAAAACGAATTTTAACTGATTTCTTAGAATTTTCTTTGCTTGTAAAAATATGATCTCCTGGTACAACATGATCTACTTTTACAAATGTTTTAAGGTTAGCTATTGCTACAAATTGATTGTTATCATATACGAGACATGATAGTAAGCTGCCGGCAAAACTGCCATTGCGATAAATGTAATAACTCGCATAATTTATACTATCGCTTTTTAACGTAGTGGAATCATTTTTTAAAGACTGAGCACTATTTCTAGCAGTTTCCGATTTTACTATTTTAGGCACGATCACAACAGCATTGGCGATCATTTGAGGTGAGCAGCTTTCAAATAAAAATGTTACACAAATGATTGCTATGATGGAAAATACTTTTACTATAGTCATAGATTGTATAATTTTCAGCAATGAAAAAGTTGTAAAAATTGAATCAATAGTAACATGATTAGGCCTCTTCGTTAGCTCAGTTTATTTTTCATCCCATTTGTTATTGTTGGTCACTGACCAACAATCCAACTTTCTTTCAATTTGCCTATCGACCTCACTTTGCAGGCTGCGGGTCAGGCGACCCGCAACAACAAAGGGAAAAGCTCCATTAATTCTCGTTCCTTATTTTATTCTCATCCCCAGTCTAATCGGTATTAAAAATGCTTGCTGAGTTAATAACAGTCCAGAACTAATATAAACACTAAAATTGTTCTTCATCTTATAACTTATTCCTCCGCTCAATTCAAACATCACGCTTTGTTGCCCATTTTCGTACTGATTCCAAATATGATTTGAACCAATTTTTAGATTGATCAAAGGGGTTAGCTTTGACTTCAAGGGTAGATATTGTAAGTCACTAAAAATTGAATATCCGTTTATTCCTTCAAAATTTAAGTAGCCAATTCCTAAACCTATAAATAATTTATTATTCAATGATATCCCATTTATTATGTCTAATGATAAACCGTTTTGCTCTTCATTAAGATTATAACCTTTCCAATTCGGTCCAGGGTCAACGTCAACCGTGGTATTCTGAAATCTAAGAGTTGCAATTTCAGTCCTCAAATTGTATTTGATTTGTCCACTTGTGAAATGTGCGAAATGGATAAAGAATAAAAAGAATAAAAAAAATAATAGACACCTCATTTTATTAATATCAAAATAAATTATAGCCATTTACTTTTTACCGAATGGAAACATATTCGTCATTTATATCACTGTCCACGAAGTCACTCAATCGCTATCAACATCAGAATGTAACAATTGTTGTTCAATCCCCTTTAGCAATTCCATCAGGCATATAAACCCGCCCAAAATATACGTATTTATGTTAGTGTTAGTCTGCCACTCACCCCCTCCACTCCACACCGGTGTCTTTCCAACTACGCGAGTTGGCAGAATCAATAACCGCTTCGCATACCTTTTGGGTTTCCAATGCATCCTCAAAAGTAGGTGCACACGGTTTTCCGGTTTCCAAACATTTTAAAAAATCTGCAACCTGGTGAATGAAACTATGTTCGTATCCGATACCTAAACCCGGCACCCACCACTTATCCATATACGGTTGGTCGCCATCAGTAACATGGATGGAGCGCCAGCCACGCACAATGGATTCATCGCGATGATCGAAATATTCCAATCGGTTTAAATCATGCAGGTCCCACCGAATGGAAGCATGCTCGCCATTGATCTCAAATGTATATAAGGCCTTATGCCCGCGCGCATAGCGCGTAGATTCAAACAGACCTAACGATCCATTTTCAAAATGGCAATGAAAGAGACACGCATCATCAATACCTACCTTCTGCACTTTGCCTGTTAGCTGATGCATCCGATCCTTAATAAATGTTTCGGTCATAGCCGATACATCTTTGATGCCGCCATTCAACCACATGGCCGTGTCAATGCAATGCGCCAGTAAATCACCGGTAACACCAGAGCCTGCAACCTCAGCATCCAACCGCCAAAGTCCTGCGCCACCTTGCGGAAGATCTGCACTGATAGTCCAGTCTTGTAAAAAGTTAGCGCGGTAATGAAAAATCTTTCCGAGTTTACCAGAATCAACAATTTGTTTTGCCAACGTAACTGCCGGAAGTCTGCGGTAGTTATACCACACCGTGTTGGGCACGTTTGCTTTCTTTATTGCCGCCACCATCTTCTGGCCTTCAGCTAAATTTCGTGACAACGGTTTTTCACACAAAATCATTTTGCCTGCTGCTGCGGCTGCAATCGCAATCTCAGCGTGTGTATCGTTGGGCGTACAAATATCAACGGCATCAATGTCAGTGCGCGCTATCAGTTTCTTCCAATCGGTTTCAAATGATTCGTAACCCCATTGTTCAGCAAACGCTTTTACTTTGTCTTCACTGCGTGCGCATACCGCTTTCAATACGGGTTGATAAATCAGGTCAGGAAAAAAATTACGAATGCGGTTATATCCGTTGGAGTGCGTGCGGCCCATAAATCCGGTGCCGATCAATCCTATTCTTAATTGTTTGTTATTACTCATAGGTTATTATTTACGATGTTTGATTTTTATTTCTAAGTATTGAGTCCTGAGTCTTTAGTCCTGAGTTTGATTACACTAAGTACTCAATACTCTTTACTAAATACTAAGGACTCCTTACTCAAGACTAAGTACTCAAGACTATTCCTGCCAGCCATGCGCCTCGCGCACCTTAATCATGGTAGCAAGAATATCATTCCACGTCTGCTGTCGATTCATTACTTCATTGGGGAACATACAACCATCCCAACAGATATGCTTTAATGCTTTGGTGAGTTTTCCATTTTCATCGCGCAACCAATAGCCAGCATCATGAACGATATCTAATTTTCCATTGGGATCTGTTGCCTGACAATGACGACCGGTTTTATCATGCGATCCTGAACCAAACACAGAGCCATCATTCTGTGCCACATGGAAATCAAGTGTCCATGGACGAAGTGCTTTGGTTAATGTTTTCAGGGCTTCATTTAATACATTCTTATCCTTCCAATCAAAATCCTTTGGCAGTAAGCGATCTTCCGGACTGTTATAACCCATAGTATATAATAGTGTATGCGCCATGTCTGCCTGAAAGCCCATGTTCGGTCGATC
>JBBSBG010000343.1:0-3737 GCA_038251495.1 Cytophagales bacterium | reverse complement strand
ACACTTCCCAAAGCCCAGCAGATGTTACCAACAAAAGTCATCAGTATGCCTAACTGATAATTTGAATTGGCGAAATCTGGTAAGTGCTCGCTAAAGATCATAAGAATGCCACTAAACCCAACCGCTAATCCAACAAGGATGAGGAAGGTTGGTTTTTCATCAGCATTTATAATCAGGTTGATCAGGATTACCCACACAGGCATGAGTGAGCAAATAATGGCGGCCATACCGCTTGAAATATATACTTCAGCCCAACCTACTATACTAATGCCTAACGTGACCATGAAAAATCCACTGATAGCTTGATGGATCAACATATCTTTACTTGGTAATTTTGCTTTGCCGATAGTCAACATTAAAATAATGAGTATCGGGACGGCTGTAAGGAAGCGAAGCATCGAAAAAAGAAAAGGCAGAAATTGAGCAACCCCAATTCTTAATGCTAAGTAAGTGGCCCCAAACAATGCATACAAATGCTAAAGCCAGATACCCGAATATTGAAGGTTTCCCAAGGGTTGAATTGATGATGCAAATTTTCTTGATTTGGCAGTAATAAAACAGTTTCAGTTTCGAATTATTTGACCAGATCAGTCTATCGGAGATTTATAAGGCATTCCTTTTCCTTCTGAGTTTTTTTAAACCCAAAAGACCACCTGCAGTAATTGAGATTTCAATTCCGGAAATGGGTACATCCGGGTTTCCATTTGCTAGGATTGCCAGGTTGCGCATAAGCAGGAAGCATTGCCATCAGCAGAACCGCGATTATGGATAGGGGTTAGCCGCATCAGTTCTTAATTAATTTTCTAATAAAGAGATCTTTGTTGGTAGAGATGTAAAGAAGGTAAACTCCTGGGTTGAGATCTTTTACAGTGAAGCTGCGTTGATGGTCGCCCTTTATGCCTGTCAACCGAACTTTATTAACAACCTGTCCGATTGAGTTCACCAATGTGGCAGACTCAATTGACTGTTGGCCGGATAGTATAAATACCTCATCGCTAGCCGGGTTAGGGAAAATGCTTAGCCCATCAGGTAACAATTCACCAACCGCGGTCAGGATAAACTCAAATGAACCTTTTAATTCGCAGCCATTATTGGTTGCCATCACACTATAGATGCCTGACGCTTCGGGTATAATACTCGCCCCGGTTGCCCCCACAATAAGTTGATCATTGAAATACCATTGAATGTTTTCCTGTTTGTCGATCGTGAGCGCTCCATTGGTAAACTGGACAACCAGTGGTGAAGAAGGCTTATCAAACAATAATTGAAACCGCTCACTGCCCAACGAGCGTTGATCGGTGGTAATTTCAAAAGCATATTCCAGATTATTGGTGACTGCAATAGATTGGTTCAGGAAAAGATCGATCAGCTGAATACCCGAAGCCGCATCGAATGAATCGAGATTGGTAAATGACAACGTGTAACTACCGGCCGAGCCATCGGTTACATTGAGCTTGATTGTTGTGTTGCATTGTAAAGCCGACCATGAATTAATTGCGAGTTGTTCATTGGATGCTGCTATAGAAGAAAGATTGAATGTTCCATTCTTAAGTTTCCATGCATCAGCTTGATGATCAAATCCTGATGTAGCATCATCTCTAAAATGAATAACAGTTTCATCTCGTATCCCACCTTGCTTCATGGTAATGCGCAACAGATTATCAATACTTCCTTCGCGAAAAAAAGTAGTTTGCATGCCCGCTACTTTTACATTTTCATTAGCCTGCAAGGAAGGCGTACCCCCTCCGATGGCCTTCACCCAATAGCCCTGACCTAACGCGATATGGCGTGATCCTCCATTTGTTCCGGTTGAACCGTTCCATGTAGCATATTGCAAAGAGGAAGCACTTCCATTATCTGGGACATAGATAGAACCATCTAGATTAGTTTTAGTCCATCCGCTTGCAGCATTCCAGTCGATCGTGGAAGGAAAAGGATTTCCTACAAGATTCCAGCCATCATTGGCCAACATGCCGGAAGAAGTAAAGGACACTGGTAACGAAATGGCTGTAACATTGCCTGCATTTATTGGCGCTCGTACGTCCCATAATGTTGAACTTAGAATGTTTGCTCGCACAAAGAGTGAATATCCCTTGCCAGGCGTAAGTGTTTCCGTATTTGATGAACTGGGGAAATTAATATACCCAGCGTTTAAATCGCCAGTGGTTACACTCTCGTTATAAGAAAACATGCTTTGACTGGTCGCACAGCCGGAGCAGTTACTGCTACCCGTAAACGGTCCGGTGACGGGAATTTCATTTTGGATATCAGCCACCGAAGCATTCTGCACAGGCGATGAAATGTATCGATAAATCCGATTATTATTCGGGCCTTCTTTGGTCATGAAGCGTTGAACGGTTACGTTTCCTGTAATCTGCGCCCCGGTGGGTAAAATGTTTATAGCACCATCCAGTGTTGGACTGTCGCCAAGAGAAATCAATTTGAATACGGAAGTATTGTTGCTACCATCGGCATCTACCACGGCATTGCTACTCAAGGTCAGAATGCCATTCAGATTTTGATTGCTTTGAATGCGAACGCCTGGATTCGCTGTTGCATTGGTAACCTCTATATTTTTAAAATTGGTCACGAGTGTTCCACTCGCATCTTGTGTTGTTGTTCCTGAAAATCTTACCGTGCCATTGTTGTGATTAAAAATTCCGCTGTTGAAAGTGAAATTGTTTTTCAGATCGAGAAGGGCTGTGGTTGATGTGAAGGTAGTACCGAGCAGACTGAAGGCACCTCCCACAGTAATGTCAGCAGATCCACCTGTAAATGTGCCACCTGAAAAAGTTGCCGCACCCGTAGTACTAATTATGTTTGCGCCTTGCGTAATGACTCCGGTATATCCATCACTGACGGATAAACTGCTCATCAACATGGGCGCACCCAGTGTAATGCTGCTGCTGTTGGTATCTTCAAATAGAACAGCATCCAACGTAGTGGGTAAAGCAGCTCCGCTTGAACCGCCCGTAGTGTATGACCAATCCGATACAAGACCACCAGTGGAGGATGTTGCTGCTACCCAATGACGGTCGTCAATATAATTGACTACCCACCACGGATAAAAATCAGACGCATCTACGGAGGCTAGAGTAACTGTATTTGCAGTAGTATTTGCGATGGATGAAGGTGCGTAGTCCAGCCAACTGCTGAGAACTGAATTCCAACGTTGTGCTGTCAGGCTGCTTTCAGTTGAGGTGATGTTAGGACTAGCAAATTCAGTATCCAGATACGTAAAGGTTAAATTAGACAGAGAAGGTTTCGCGGTATAACTTTGCGCGTTGATTTGCCAGAAGCGATCGGTAGCAAAAAGAGACTTGTCAGAGCCGGATGCTCCGGTAAAATTGGTAACGGCAGTTGGAAGTTGACTGCTATTAAGAGAAGGCGTAGTATAGCCAGAGAATAAAAAGAAGCCAGAACCTGACCCGGCTGTTTTTGTAAAAGATAAGGGAATATAATTGGACGGGCCTTTGCCCCAAGGTACCGTATACGTTCCCGTAGTGGTGCCAATCATCCATTTCAACAGATTGTTTTCGCCTTCGCTGATAATATAGCCATCGATGCGTGTGATCGCATTAATAGCTGGGTTTTCAATGACGAGCGTAGCACCATTGGCAATATTTATTTTTGCGCCATTTAAAACCAATCTGGTTTGACTCCATCCAATTTGAATACTGGCAAGAAGCAGGAATAGTGAAAAAATATGGGTAACGATTTTCATGGATCGATGATTT
>JBBSBG010000342.1:0-3741 GCA_038251495.1 Cytophagales bacterium | reverse complement strand
TTGCTGCTCCTGCCGATTTCATCGCATCGGTTATCAACCCGTCTTTAATATTTCCGGGTGAAGGATTCATATCAAAACCAGAACCTACCAACTCGGCTGCCTTTGAATAAGCGCGCATTAATTTTGCAAACCGAGTGGCGGCTGCATCATCTTTAGTTCGGTTGATTAATTCTTGAAGGATAGTGGCCGTGCGAAAGAATATTGAGATTCTTACCAAAGCAGCGGGCAAGCTTTTATTGTTTGATGAGCCCGTTGGTCGATACCGTTATAGCTTATATGTTACCAGCCTTGACTTGCCCCGCTGAGCAGATATGGCTTAGTTATAAAGACCGTGCAGACGCTGAAAACCGTATCAAGGAACTGAAATATGATTTTGGACTTGATAGCTTTTGTATGGACAAGTTTTGGGCAACAGAAGCTGCCTTCAGAACGATCATGATAGCCTATAACCAGATGAGTTTATTTAGGCAAATAGTGCTTCGGAGTAAGTCTCAGGCCACATTAAGAACCTCAAGGTTCAAATGCTTTGCATTAGGAAGTTGGATCACAAAACATGCAGGAAAAACAACACTCAACATATCAGCAGTGGGTGAAAGACAGAAATGGCTGGACGGTTTGTTTGATATTGTGCGTCAAAAAAACGGAAGACTACAATTTTCTAATGCATAATCTGTTACTTTATATCAGCAATTCAGCCACTCTTATTTATCACGCTTGTTCGGAGTTTTTGCGGAGGGAAGATTGCCGTACGATGAGCTCGGGCTTAAGCACGATTTTTTGCGGAATAAATTTCTGTTCCCGGTTTAAAATTTCTTCGAGAAAAACTTCAGCGGCAGCATTTCCCATGCGAACACTATGCTGTTCCACCGTAGAGAGCGAAGGATCGGTAAGATAGGTGAAGGGTTCGTTACTGAATCCTACTAATGCAATTTGCTGAGGCACACTTATTTTTCTTTCCTTCAGTATCTGAAGCGCGCCCATAATGCCATAGGCGCTCGCAGAGAAGATACCATCGGGTGGTTGTGGCAACTGAAGCAGTTTTTCCATGCTGGTTCTGCCATCTTCCAATTGTAGATTACTTTCTATTACTAAAGATTCCTGATAGGGCAGTCCATTGGCAATCAATGCTTCTTTGTATCCACGAAGGCGCTCCTTATAAATACTTATTTTTCGGATGCTCGTAAAATGACCTATGTTTTTGCATCCTTGCTGAATCAGGTGCTCGGTCGCTTTATAGGCACCCAGGAAGTCGTCAATCACAATCTGACTCATTTCGAGTTCATCGTTGGAACGATCGAACAAGACTACTGGAATTCCTTTTTCTTTGGCTTTTAAAAAATGATCAAATTTTTTGGTCTCCTTGGCAAATGAAGCAATGATTCCATCCACACGCGCATTCAATAACGCATTAACCGTAGTTACTTCTTTTTCATAATTATCATGAGTTTGGCATATCATGACATTGTATTTCGAGCCATTCGCAATTTCTTCAATACCATGCACTACAGATGAAAAGAAACTTCGGTCTACGGTAGGAACAATAATTCCTAAGATATTACTTTTGCCACTTCTAAGGGCTGCCGCAATGTGGTTAGGTTGATAGTGAAGTTTCTCTGCTACACGTTGCACTGCTTTTTTAGTGGCATCGCTAATGCGCGGATGATCGTTCAAGGCTCGCGATACGGTAGAGGCCGTAATATTTAGCTTTTCGGCAATATCATGAATGGTCGATTTTCCTTTTTTCATAGGCTAGGGTTCATTAGCCGGTTTTCCAATGGTCGCCAATATACCACCATCTACAAAAATAATTTGCCCATTTATAAAATCGCTGGCACGTGAGGCAAGAAAAATAGTGGTTCCCCCGAGGTCTTCAGGATTGCCCCAGCGGCCGGCAGGTGTGCGGTTGATAATGAATTCATTAAATGGATGGCCGTCCTGCCGCATGGGCGCGGTTTGTTCGGTAGCGAAATATCCAGGACCGATGCCGTTCACTTGTATGTTATACTTGGCCCATTCAGTAGCCATATTGCGTGTGAGCATTTTTAATCCACCTTTTGCAGCGGCATAGGCCGATACGGTGTTGCGTCCCAATTCGCTCATCATCGAGCATATGTTAATGATTTTTCCTGCTTTACGTGCGATCATGTATCGGCCTACGTATTTTGATACAATAAAAGGAGCAATTAAGTCCACCTCAATTACCTGCCTAAAGTCTGCAGTTTCCATCTCCTCCATAGCAATGCGTTTGATGATGCCGGCATTGTTGATTAAAATATCTATTGGCCCTACTTCCCGCTCTATTTTTTCAATGTAATCTGCTACTTCTTGATCGTTTGTTACATCAAACAGAAATCCTTTAGCGTGATACCCGGAAGTGTGATAATCTTTCAAGGCGTTGTTCATCTTTTCCCGATTGTGGCCGTTGATTAAAAGGGTTGCGCCTGCATCGCCTAATGCTTTAGCCATAGCCATGCCCAACCCATGAGTACCGCCTGTAATTAGGGCTCGTTTTCCGGTGAGGTCGAAAAGGGTCATCTTATTTCAGGTCAGTCGGTTTAACGGCATCCATATCAGAAAAGTCAAGGTTTTCTCCAGCCATGCCCCATACAAATGAATAGTTGCTGGTGCCTGCACCGGCATGGATCGACCACGGTGGCGCCAATACCGCTTGATTGTTCTTTACCCAAATATGTCGTGTTTCATCTGGCTGACCCAGAAAATGGCAGACAGTTTGGTCTTTGGGAACATCAAAATAAAGATACGCTTCCATTCTTCTATCGTGAGTATGCGGAGGCATCGTATTCCATACGCTGCCGGATTTTAATTCGGTTAGGCCCATTTGAAGTTGACACGTGGACAATATTGACTGAACCAAAAGCTTCCGGATAATTCGATGGTTGGAAGATTCCAACGATCCAAGTTCTACTGTTTCGGCTTCGTCTATGGAAACTTTACGCACTGGGTAAGATGCATGAGCATTACTACTATTATAGTAAAAAAGCGAGGTGCCTTTTTCAGGTTTATGGAAGATGACTTCTTTAACTCCCCTTCCAATATATAGTGCTCCTTTATTTTCGAGTGAATATACCTTACCGTCAACAGTAATGGATCCCTTATCCCCCACATTTATAATTCCAATTTCCCTGCGCTCCAAAAAGAATTCTGCCCTTAATGCCGGAATGGCTTCCAATTTAATGGCTTGACTAGTGGGTTGTACACCGCCTATAATGAGACGGTCGTAATGGGTATAAGTGTGTGTGATTTTGTCTTCTGAAAAAAGATCTTCAATAAGAAACTCCTTCCGGATGCTTCTGGTGTCGAGTGTTTTGAATTGATCAGGATGAGTAGGGTAACGCGAGGAATCCATAAGGTTATGTTCTGTTAGTGTAATCGATTGCGCAATATAGATTAAAAAACATTTAGAAATAGAATTAGGATTGGTGAAAATTACTCGGGAATACCTTTTATGTCCTATCATTAAAATATTTTATGCGCTACTAAATGCTTATTTTATCTTAAAAACAAACTTTCATAAAAAATAGTCACTCTTGTCTTGCCAAATTCAAAAAAACCTACTAAAATGCAATCGATTGTACAAGACAATCGATTTCTGGACACAAATACCGAAAACGTAATCCATATAATATTTCCACTTTAACTTTTCCACATATGATGCAAACTGTACGCTTTAAAATTCCACCCAATGCAGGTTTAAGACCCAGTCGATCCGCATTGAAAGTA
>JBBSBG010000341.1:0-3816 GCA_038251495.1 Cytophagales bacterium | reverse complement strand
TTGTTTTAATCTGCAAAGCAGTTTTATCTAATCTATAATTAAGCAATCCTTTATAAGCAATCCATTGCAACGGAGCCCACCCATTTGGCGCATCCCATTGTTGACCACTGTTAACAAGTGTTGTGGTGAGTCCACCCGTTTTTAAAAATTGTGACTGAATGATTTCTTCTACTGCCACTGCTTGATCGGGCGTAGCGACTTTAAAAAATAATGGAAAGGCTGCCGCGAGGGTAAATGAATCTTTTTGCTTGTTGGCGATGAAATCAAAATCAAAAAAGAATTTTTTCTTTTCATTCCAGCAATATTTTACAATCGCATTTTTTCGCGCGATAGATGCTTGTAAATAATCGGCAGATCGCACACTATTTCCAGTTTGTTCATACGCTTCTGCAAGCATCTGTTCTAAATGAACAAGCAGACAATTCAGATCAACCGGAATAATTTCGGTTGTGTGAATGGTGCCAAAAGTCTTTCCATCGCGAAACCAACGGCTGCTAAAATCCCAACCCGATTCAGCCGCTGCTCTGATGTGCCTGTATAATTGTTGAGAACTTTGTGTTGATTGATGCGCCAACTCAACATCTTCTTTGTATGATTCCGGCCGCGGGGTATCATTTTCATCCCAATACCGATTTAGAATCGAACCATCAGGCATGCGAACAACCCGATGAAAGGCAAGATTTTTTTCGGACAGTTCAGTTACACCTTTCATCCAAAACTGATATTCTTTTTCAAGATGTGGCAAATATTTCGCCAAGGCATTCTTCTGACTTTCGCTAAGCAGTTTTACCATCAACGAAAAAAAGGGTGGTTGCGAGCGACCTATATAATACGTGCGATTACCATTTGGGATATAACCAACTGTATCAATCAGGTACGCAAAATTATCGATCATGTGTTGGATTAATTCAGTCCATCCTGAAACTTGTAATCCTAGCATGGTAAAGTAGCTATCCCAGTAATAGATTTCGCGGAAGCGCCCACCCGGAACAACGTATGGATGCGGAAGCGTGATCAACGAACTCCTTTCTGATTCTGGTTTTCGCGTTAGCACATCCCACAATGCGTTAATGTGTTGGGCGGCAGATTTGTAAGGATCACTCTTGTAGTTATTAACGTGTTCTTTTGGTGGTGTAAAATTTTGAGATACAAAATCGGTGAGGTTAAATCCCGTTGTATCTTTTTTGGTTAGATACTCTTGATGGATTTCTTCCAGTGGCCGATTAGCAGTACAATCCGGAAATGTTTTTCCATCGCCCAAAATATTTCGAAGTTGTACCGCCTCAAAGAGTTCTCCTAATTCGTGAATTTGTGTCTTTTTCATCTCCAGATTGAGTATTATGTACTAATTTTCATTTTAGCATTAAAATCTCCTAATGCCTTAATTTTTTCATTTAATTTAGTGTTTAGTTTATAATGACAATGAAGAATTCAGTGCTAAACAGTTTTGGACAAGGCATTTATACTGCTGCTGATGCTGCCAGGATATTAAAAGTCCCTTATTCTAAGGCTAATTATTGGTTTAGGTATTATGCCAAACATAAGTTTGCCACTTCGGATTTCAAATATCATTTTCGTGTGAGAGACATCGTTGCGGTAAATTTCTTGACACTCATAGAGATGTATGTTTTCTATACTCTCAAAGAGAAAGGAGTAAAGACCAATGACATAATGGAAGCTCACTCCGTAATGGCAGATTTTTTAAAAACCCCATATCCTTTTGCAAAGGAAGATATTTATTTAAATAATAAGGCATTATTATTTAGTCATGAAGACTTACTTATAAGCGCAGACAAAAAGCTTCAAACAGTTATCGTTCAAATATTAAAACCGTTCTTAAGTAAAATTCAATTTAATGACGACCGGATGGCAAATAGATTTTATCCAATGGGTAAGAAAAATACTATTGTGGTTAATCCTGAAAATCAGTTTGGACAACCAGTTATTGAAGGAACAAATATATTGGCACAGACCGTTTTTTTACTTTCAGAAGCAGGTGAATCTAAAAAATCGATTGCTAAACTCTATGATTTAAATATTAAGCAGGTGAGTGACGCAATAGAATTTTCCAATGCTGCGTAATAATGGATTTTTATTTCGATGAACAATTGCCCAAAATTGTAGCGAATGCATTGAATGTGCTTGAGAGCCATGAAGGTTTTAATAGAGTTTTTAGTACGGAAGAGAAAATTGGCAAGGGTATAAAGGATGTTGACTTATTTCATAAGTTAAAGAAATTAGAAGGAATTCTGGTTACTCATGATTTGAAAATGACGACTAGAAAGAATGAGTTTTCACTCATTAAAGAATTAGGCATTACTGTTTTCATAATAAGTCTTCCGTCTGGTGCTAACTTTGAATTGCAATACCAAACTATTATTGGTGCAATGTGGCCCAACATAAAGAAGATATATAAAAACAGAAAAGGATCTCCCTTCGTTTGTAGAATTAAAATGAGGGGAGAGCCGGAATTTCTTTAGTGTAAAATATAGTTAATGTCCTCCCGTTGATTGAAAAGTAATTTCGGCTTCTGATTTCTTTTGAATGCGATTGAAGAAGTATAAACACACGATTAAGATTGCAATCGGCACCAACGAAAAATAGAAAGCTGTTTCGCCACCATACGCTTCAAAAATATTTCCGGTTATAATAGATCCTGTTGTGCCGCCTAATGCCGAGAAAATTACAATCAGTCCCGACATTGGTCCGTGCTGCCGCGCAGGCAGTGTGCTAAGGATTACTGAATTTATTGCCGGATAAATGGGCGCGATAAACAATCCAATTAATGGAAATACATAAGCACCAAGAGGCGCATCGCTCCAGCCTGTAACTGTGCCACCACTATTTTGTGCGAGGGGAATGGCAACTAACACCAACACAATAGCAGCAAGCAAGCAAACTATAAGAACCGCAAACCAATGTATTTTTCGAAACGCAAAACCAGCGGCAAATCTTCCGAAAGCAGTGGAGGCAGCCAATATGCTGGCCATTTGAATACTAAGCGTAGTCGGTAGGTTTAATACTTTGCTATTGAATGTGGGTAGCCAGCTCATGATGCTCTGCTCAATCAACACGTACGTAAAGGCACTGATGATAAAGACCAGCACCAGTGGTTTAAGCGCCAGTTTGATCATGTCTCCAAAATCTTCAAGAAATGGTTTGGTTTCAGTTGATTTTACGGACGATTCGTCCAGGGAAGCGGTAAGCAATAAAATAAAAGCCACCGCGGTAATTCCTGCAAGTAAATAATAAACCGTAAGCCACGATGTTGATTGACTTTGACTATCATCAACAAAGGCGCTAAAAATAAAATAGCCTGTAAGTATGCCGATCATAAAAAAGGATTCGATAAAATTCATAAAACTTGCGTGCTCTTTCTTATCCGTTGTCACGATGCCAATGGTAGCATACACCGATACTTTTATCAAGGCGAAGGAAGTGCCGACTACGGCAAACAAAACTTTTGTCATGGCAAAAGTTGGGAGTGATGGCATGGCTAGGCACGCCACGGTTACAAACCCCAAAGCGATCAGCATGGAATTTTTATAACCAATACGTGTAATGAAAGAGGCAACCAAAAAAGATACCGCAGCAATGCTTAAGTCTTTGAAGGCTTCTAAGATGCTGGCCGAAGATTCGGAAACTCCATAATTACTTTGCACCTGCAGAATTACGGTGCCTACACTGTTAAGCAGGATGGCGAAAACAAAATAATTGAGAAAGAGCGAGAGTTTGATTTTCCAGTTGGCCATGATAGATTGTTAGAGGTAGCTAACAAATCTAACACTTTCAACTAATTACCCACAGCAAAGTGGT
>JBBSBG010000340.1:0-3819 GCA_038251495.1 Cytophagales bacterium | reverse complement strand
GGAAAGCTAAATCGATTCCTTTTGCATGATCTAACACAAAAAGCCAATCTCTCACGTTCAATCCGTCACCGTAAATAGGTATCGGTTGATTAGACAGTGCTTTTCTTATTATTGTTGGAATTAACTTTTCATTGTGCTGCTTGGGGCCATAATTATTGGAGCAGTTTGTAGTAACCACATTCATTCCATACGTATGAAAATAGCTGCGAACCAATAGATCACTACTAGCTTTAGATGCTGAATAAGGGCTATTAGGCGCGTAGGGTGTTGTCTCTTTAAAAAGACCTTCTTTTCCTAACGTACCGTAAACCTCATCGGTAGATATATGTAAGAATCTATTTTGTTCACATCCGGTTTTTATCTCAAACGGAGAAGTCATCCAGTTTTTTCTGGCGACATCTAATAAAGTAAATGTGCCATTAATGTTTGTTCTAATGAATGCCTCAGGCCCAGAGATAGAATTATCTACATGTGATTCTGCCGCAAAGTGAATCACGCCAGCAAGATTGTGTTTTTCAAATAAAGACTCAACCAATTGTCGGTCACAAATATCTCCTTTAACAAAAGTGTACCGAGGATTATTTTCAACTTCCTTTAAGTTATCAAGGTTGCCTGCGTAGGTAAGCAAGTCAAGATTGATCACACGAAAGCCTTCATTCTTCTCAAGGAAATAAGGAATAAAATTCGATCCAATAAATCCAGCACCACCGGTTACTAAAATAGTTTTCATCGTTTTTCAATTAAAAATTGAAGGTTGCATCAGTGAAGAAAGGAAGTTTTTTATCTTTTTCAGAAACGACAAAATTATTCTCTTCCACAAGCTCCTTTATTCTTAAGTCAGGATCTAAAAAATTTACTCCACCTTCACACTCAGGGTGATATAACTCATCGCACATATATAATATTTCTGCCGTTTCGCTGATCACAGCAAATCCGTGCGCAAACCCCTTAGGAACAAATAATTGCTTTTTGTTTTCGGATGATAGCTCAAGCGTATATATTTTGCCAAAAGTAGCCTCTGCCTTTCTGAGGTCTAATACTAAGTCAATGATAACTCCAGACAAAACTCTGATTAATTTAGATTGTGCATACGGAGCATTTTGAAAATGCAATCCTCTAAAAACCCCCTTTGCAGATTTTGATTGATTGTCTTGAACAAAGGTTGTATGTATACCAAGCGATGCGAAAGTATTCGCATTAAAGGTTTCCATAAAATAACCCCGCGAATCACCCAATACTTTCGGCTCTAGAATTACGAGGTCTTTAAATTCGGTTTGTGTAAGTGTCATTAAAAAAATCTATTTGATAAACCGATCACTCATAATCCGCATCAGGTATTGGCCATATTGATTTTTCAATAATGGCTTAGCAAGTTCTGTTAATTGAGTTTTCGAAATATACCCTTTTCTATAAGCGATCTCTTCCAGACAGGCAATCTTCAATCCTTGTCTTTCTTCAATAGATTCAACAAAATTAGAAGCTTGCAATAAGGACTGATGAGTCCCTGTATCTAACCAGGCCATACCCCTGCCTAGCAGTTTCACGGTAAGCGTTTGCTCTTCCAAATACAATTTATTCAAATCTGTTATTTCCAATTCACCTCTTGGTGATGGTTTAATGGATTTTGCTTTTTCGATTACAGTATTGTCATAAAAATACAAGCCCGTAACAGCATAGCTCGATTTAGGCTCCTTGGGCTTTTCCTCCAAGGATAATGCATTACCCTTTTCGTCAAACTCAACCACGCCATATCGCTCTGGGTCATTTACGTAGTATCCAAATACTGTTGCTCCCTTGGTCAACTTACCAGCTTGCTCCAACGTGCCTGAAAGTCCATATCCGTAAAAAATATTATCACCAAGAATAAGGCATGCAGTATCATCCCCAATAAAAGTCTCGCCAATTAGAAATGCCTGTGCTAGACCATCCGGGGAAGGCTGTTCCCGATATTCAATAGTTAGCCCAATTTGTGAACCATCACCCAATAGATTTTTAAAGTGGGGTAAATCTTGTGGCGTTGAGATAATTAGAATCTCACGAATATTGGCCAACATTAAAACTGATAGCGGATAATAGATCATCGGCTTATCGTAGATTGGCAAAATTTGTTTCGATACCGATTTTGTTAATGGATATAAACGCGTTCCTGAACCTCCGGCTAAAATAATTCCCTTCATTGATTTGAAAATTGAGGCTAAAGTTACGAAATCAGAATTAACAGAAGGTTATGTAGTTGTGCGAATTTGATGAACTAATTCTATGGAGGGCTTTGCGTCTATCAATCCAAAACCGTTTCCATTAAGAATCTCCTGATAGCTTCGTGTATGCAAATCGGTAAATCCATCACTAAATTCGATTTCGCGATCATTCATTTTTAATGAACGATAAGTCCGCTTTCCCTGATCCTTAACTGACTTAGGTAGATGATCTTCGTTGATACTCAAAAACCATTTTACTCTTGCGCGAGTCATTTCGAGATAACCTGAAGCATGATCTGTTTCATATTTCTCGATTTCAACCTTTTTCAGATCTCCAAAAATCCAGAGTAGCATATCAAAAAAATGAACTCCAATATTGGTGGCAATTCCGCCCGATTTACTCTCGTCACCTTTCCAACTATGATGATACCACATGCCCCGCGAGGTGATATAGGTTAAGTCAACGTCAAACACTTTTTTAGTCTTCTCTGCCAACACCTCTTCGCGCAAAGCAATTATAGACGGATGTAGCCGCAACTGTAAAATTGTATAAATCTTTTTGCCTGTTTCGCGTTCTATCTCCTGAAGTGCATCCACGTTCCAAGGATTAAGCACTAATGGTTTTTCACAAATTGCATCGGCTTGTTGACGCAACGCAAATCGTATATGCGAGTCATGCAAATAATTTGGTGAGCAGATACTCACGTAATCTACTTTCTTACCTTGCCTGCGTAGTTTATCAATATGCCTATCGAACCGCTCAAACTCAGTAAAAAAGTCAGCATGTGGAAAATAACTATCAATTATACCAACGCTGTCAAACTTATCCATGGCAGCAACAAGATTGTTGCCGGTATCTTTAATTGCTTTTAAATGTCTTGGCGCAATAAAACCTGCTGCGCCTATCAATGCAAAATTGACCATGATTAAAGGATTAAGAGATTAGAAGATTGTTAGGGATTGATTTTTGACCGCAAGCCTCAGGCTGCAAGCTGCAGGCTTGTGCCGCAAAAGCTTGTAGCCTGGTTAATAATTCCTTGCTATTAAAGTTTTGACACCAATCCATTTTTCAAATTGTATTTCTCGCCACTCTCCGGGCACGTGGCATCTCCATTTCTATCGAAGGAAAGTTTATGTCCATACTCACTCATCCAACCTGTCTGTCGTGCAGGATTACCAATAACTAACGCATGGTCAGGAACATTTTTTGTTACCACGGCTCCGGCACCAATAAAAGCAAACTTGCCAATGTCATGCCCACAAACAATAGTAGCGTTAGCACCTATGGAAGCTCCTTTTTTTACTGTTGTTTTCGCGTACTCATTTTTCCTATTAACAGCACTTCTTGGATTAATTACATTAGTGAAAACCATGGAGGGACCAAGGAAAACATCATCTTCACAAACTACGCCCGTGTAAATCGACACATTATTTTGAACCTTAACATTCTTACCTAAAATTACTTGTGGTGAGATCACCACATTCTGACCAATATTACAGTTCTCACCGATTTTACAATCAGGCATGATGTGGGAGAAATGCCAGATCTTTGTTCCCGCGCCAATCTCACAACCCGCATCGATCACAGCAGTTTCGTGTGCAAAATAATTTTTAGAGTCAG
>JBBSBG010000339.1:0-3824 GCA_038251495.1 Cytophagales bacterium | reverse complement strand
CGCCTGTGGGCGAAGAAGAGGCGAGGCGAGCCTGTATTCGGTTGGAGAATTACATCATTGATATTGCATACACTTCCGTATTGAAAAGAGCCATTCTTACACTGGCTATAATTTTAAATGAAATGGGAAAAAATATTCCTGTTGTTCGGTCTGCTGCTCTGAATGGAAGAAATTATGGCGATCTGCAGGGCTTGAATAAAAAAGAAAAAGCAGATAAATATGGTACAGATCAAGTTCTTTTACGGAGAAGAAGTTATGAAACTTCTCCACCCAACGGAGTGAGCTTGAAAGATGCTTACAACAGGGTGGTTCCATATTATAAAGCAACTATTAAACCTCAGTTAAAAACAGATAAAAACATCTTAATTGTTGCCCACGGTAATAACTTACGGGCATTGATTATGTATTTGGAAAATATCAGTGCTACTGAAATTGTTGACGTAAATATTGCCACCGGTATTCCGCGAGTGTGTGAATTTTCCAGAGAATTGAAATTGGAAACGGTCAGTTATCTTGAAGAGTAAGTTCCTCTGGAGGCAACATATAAAGAGTAGGCTTACTTAGCCAGTTATACACAAAAGTGAGATAGATGCAACTCATTAAAGAAAATAGGTAACACGTAAGGCCTGATCTATATGCAACTTTGAATTCTGGGCATCTCTAAAAACTCCGCTTACCCTTCTCTTTTGGTAGAAGGGGCAGGGGTTGAGGTAAAGAAAGCAAAGGTTTTTAGAGATGCCCTTCTATCTTGTACTGATCGCTCTGGTAACTGTTTATATTTTTAAAAAAATTATGACAATGAATAAAGTAATTCTTTTAAACAAACGCCCACACGGAAAACCGACACTAAGTGATTTTAAAATTACTAGCGAAGAAATTCCGACTGCAAAAGACGGTGAGATTTTATTAAAAACAGTTTATGTTTCTGTCGATCCATATTTGCGCGGCAGAATGAATGACGCTAAATCTTATGTTCCCCCATTTGAATTAAATAAACCCATACAATCGGGCATCATAGCTGAAGTGACTGACAGCAAACATGCAGATTTCAAACAAGGGGATTTTGTTTCAGGGAATTTAGATTGGAAGGAATATCAAACCTCTAGCGGAAAATACCTGCAAAAAGTAAATGGGAGTGATGCTAAATTATCAAGTTATTTAGGCATTTTAGGAATGACCGGCCTTACTGCATATTTAGGATTAACTGAAATAGGCATGCCGAAAGAAGGTGAAACAATTGTTGTGTCCGGGGCAGGCGGAGCGGTTGGAACGGTGGTGGGTCAGCTTGGTAAATTGCTGGGTTGCAAAGTGATTGGCATCACAGGTTCAGATGAAAAAGTAGGCCTGCTTACATCAACATTTAAATTTGATCATGCCATCAATTATAAAACAACAAAGGATTTAAAAGAAGCTGTGAAAAGTGCCTGCCCCAAAGGAGTGGACATTTACTTCGACAATGTAGGTGGCGAGATTTCAGACGCTGTGTTAGCAAACATTAATAAGTACGCAAGATTGCCAGTTTGCGGTGCAATCTCGCTTTACAATGAAACAAAAGTGGCCCTTGGCCCTCGCTTGCAGCCCTTACTGCTAACCAAAAGTGCCACGATGCGTGGTTTTATTGTTGGTGATTTTGCGGAAAAATTTCCCGCTGCTACAAAACAACTCACGGCCTGGCTGCGTGATAAAAAATTAACCTTTACCGAAACTGTTGTTGAAGGATTTGATAACATACCACAGGCATTTCTCGATTTATTTGAAGGGAAGAATAAGGGAAAAATGATTGTGAAAATTTAAGAATAACTATAAAAAATAAACGGATATGAAAGTATTAATGGTATTAACATCTCACAGCGCACTGGGAGATACAGGAGAAAAAACTGGTTTTTGGGTTGAAGAATTTGCGGCACCGTATTATGTTTTGGCAGATGGCGGAGTAGAAATAACCATTGCATCACCAAAAGGAGGTCAGCCACCGGTCGATCCCAAAAGTGAATTGGCAGATGCTCAAACGCCTGCCACCGAAAGGTTTTATAAAGACAACGTCTTAATCGATAAAGTAGCGCATTCGGTAAAACTCAGCGCTATAGAACAAGATGATTATGACGCGGTTTTTTATCCTGGCGGCCATGGACCTTTATGGGATTTAGCGACTGATAAAACTTCTATCGAATTAATTGAATCGTTTTACAATCATCAAAAGCCAATTGCTTTTGTATGTCATGCACCTGCGGCATTGATAAATGTAAAAGCAGTCAATGGAGAACCGCTTGTAAAAGGCAGGCACCTAACTGGTTTTTCAAATACCGAAGAAGAGGCAGTTAAATTAACGAAAGTCGTGCCTTTTTTATTAGAAGATGCACTCACAAAACAGGGCGCTCATTACTCCAAAGGAGCTGATTGGGCATCTTATGTAAAACAAGATGGATTATTAATTACAGGTCAAAATCCAGGCTCTTCAGCGGAAGCAGCCAAGTTGCTTTTAAAAACACTGGAAGGAAAAAAATAGCTATCGAAACCAATGCAACGAAAGGTGCGCACAAAATAACTAGTGCACGCGAGCGCAATGCAATCTCAGGATAGTGCTAGCAGTGGCCATTCTATTTGCCTTGCGCCCAACAGGTATCTGGATAAGGTACGATTTATGAAAACATGGATATTCTATTCACTGCAATATCTTACTCAACCGCTATGGCACAGGCAAAAAAAGTTTCATCCAAAACTGTGATTGGTTTTGATGTGCATGCATTGCCGTATATAACTGGCGGTTGCTATGGCTTCACTTGGGTGGGCTACAATCACTGGCAATACCTGGCCATTGTTACCCATGTAAGAACACCTCAATTTATATCAGCCGATGGATGATTGCTTACAAGCTTCGGTAAAAATGATTCTACAAGGGTTATCTAAATATCCAACTCGTATTGTTCGCATCACAAAAGTGTGAAAGATGCAATTCATATTTAGAATTGTGTAACACATCGGTGCTTTACTATTCCAAACTTGCATCACGCGCCAAAGACTGAAACTAATGATTATTGCATTATTCAGGGTTTGACTGATTTTGATAATTTTTCTTATGGACTATTTTAGAATCAATATGTGATGAATGGAAGTTATAGAAGCATCGGTTGGACACCGTGGGTTGTTTCAATCACAACATTAAGTTTGGTTATGCTTTTCAGGGGTAAAGGCAAAAAACATAACTTATAATGCAAAATTTATTGCTTTCATGCGGACTTCAATACGGATTAGACGCTCAATTGAATTTAGGGCATCTCTAAAAACTCCGCTTTCCCTTCTCTTTTGTAGAAGGGGCAGGGGCTGAGGTAATGAAAGCAAGGGTTTTCAGAGATGCCCTTTAAATAGAAACGAATAAAAAAGCGATATGATACAGTTTAAGAATTTATACCCAACAGAATATAAGATGCTTCTCCAATTCCCAGCTTATGTATCGTTACTGGCTGCTAACCAAAATGGCTATTTGGATGATGTTGAAAAGCAGGCCGCCATCGAACTAACTCATGTTAAATCATTTTGTGGAGATCCGTTACTCACTGAATTTTTTAAAGATGTTGAAGTTGATTTTTCGGAAAACATGATTAACCTGGATTACAGACTCCCAATTGGAAAGAGTCAACGCGAGCATGCCATTAAAAATGAATTAAAAAAACTGGAAGATATATTGGCATTACTTCCTGCCCCTTATGTGGCAGCCATGCATCAATGTATGAAGTCATTTAAGGAGCATGTAAGCCAGGCGCATCATAATGTGTTAGTAGATTTTCTTTTTCCCATATCCATTAAAGGTTTGAGCTATTAAACAT
>JBBSBG010000338.1:0-3827 GCA_038251495.1 Cytophagales bacterium | reverse complement strand
CGATGTTGCTATTGGTAAAATTTCTGAAGAACTTATTCCGATGATGAAAGCCGGAGCATTGGTGATGACGCTCGACCCAGCCGCACCGTTGGATGGTGTTATTCACCATCGCGATGATTTGGGATATATAATTGCGCATCCCTGTCATCCGTCTGTTTTTAATTGGGAACCAACCGAAGAAGCTTTCCGCGATTTTTATGGTGGCATCACAGCCAAGCAATCCATTGTAGTTGCTTTAATGCATGGCACGGAAGCCCATTATAAACTGGGCGAAAAAGTTTCGCAGGATATGTATGCTCCTATTCATCATACACACCGCATCACCTTAGAGCAAATGGCGATCTTAGAACCTGCTATGGTAGAAACACTGGCTCAAACCTGTATGGAAGTTGTTAAGGAAGGCTTTGACAAAATCATTTCGCTGGGTGTGCCAGAAGCTGCTGCCCGCGATTTTGTGTTGGGCCATCTAAGAATACAGATAGCCGTACTCTTCAAAGAAGTAAACGGAACCTTTTCGGATGCCGCTTATAAAATCAGTAAGCGCGCCAAGCCAATATTATTCCGCGAAGGGTGGCAGAAGATTTTTGAGATGAGTGACATTAAAGAACAGGTAAGAGACATTACTAATAAATAGCCATGAAAAAAATATTTTTATTCTTTATCGTTATGAATGCTGCAGCAGCAATATCATACGGCCAACTGCGGGTTAGTAAAAACCAACGCTTTATTGAAACGGCAGATGGTAAGCCCTTCTTCTGGTTGGGCGATACAGCCTGGGAACTGTTCCATAGACTGACCCGCGAAGAGGCAGAACTCTACTTAAAAAACCGGGCCGACAAAGGCTTTACAGTAATTCAAGCTGTCGCATTGGCTGAGTTAGATGGACTTCATGATCCTAATCCTTACGGAGAAATTCCGTTAGAAAATGATGACCCTACCAAACCACGTGAAGCCTATTTTCAACACGTTGATTTTATCATTAAAAAAGCTGAGCAACTTGGATTGTACATGGCACTGCTGCCTACTTGGGGCGACAAATTAGAGAAAATGCAATGGGGAAAAGGGCCAGAAGTCTTTACCCCTGAAAATGCAAAAGTGTACGGCCAATGGATTGGCAATCGGTATAAAAATCAAAAGAACATCATTTGGGTTCTAGGAGGCGATAGAAATCCACGCAACGAAAATGATGTTGCCGTTTGGCGCGCGATGGCCGAAGGAATTGAGAAAGGCGTAGGTGGCCGCGATAAAGCATTGATGACATTTCATCCCCAACCCAATTCGTTGGAAGATGGCGGCTCAAGCAAATGGTTTTACAACGATGCATGGTTAGACTTCAACATGTTTCAAACCGGACACGACCGCGAGAATAATGTATGGGAACGAATTGAAATGGTGTATAACCGCAAACCAACCAAACCTGTGTTGGATGGTGAAACACTCTATGAAGATCATCCTGTTAATTTCAATGCGAAAGATTTAGGAACTTCAAGTGCTTATGATATCCGCAAGCATGCGTACTTCGATGTGTTTGCTGGTGCTTTTGGCCATACCTATGGATGCCATGATGTGTGGCAAATGTATGCGCCCAACCGAAATGCCATCAATGGCCCGCACTATCCCTGGTATGTTGCTATCGATTTGCCTGGTGCTTCACAAATGAAATACTTGCGTTACCTTATTGAATCGCGTCCGATGCTTGATCGTGTTCCAGATCAAACCCTTATTACAGACGCCCTAAATGCAAACGATCATATTCAGGCAACGCATGGAAATGATTATATTTTTGTCTATAGCGCGCAGGGAAATAAGTTTTTGGTAAATACCAGTAAAATTTCCGGGAAAGAAATAAATGCGTTTTGGTATAATCCACGCGATGGCAAAACCACCGAGATTGGCACGTTTCCTAAAAAAGCACAACAGGAATTTACCGCCCCTACTTCCGGCTATGGTCAAGATTGGGTGTTGATCATAGACGATGCTTCTAAAAAATACTCTCCACCCTTTAAACTTTAAAATGCGATGCGCCCATTAAAAATAGCAGCACTCCTTATCTTTTTTTGCACCTCTATAAATGCACAGATCAAAGTCAGCCAAAATAAAAGATTTTTAGAGACGCATAACGGCAAACCCTTCTTTTGGTTGGGTGATACGGCCTGGGAATTATTTCACAGACTTAATCGTGAAGAGGCCGACTTGTATTTAAAGAACCGGGCTGATAAAGGATTTACCGTAATACAAGCTGTCGCTTTAGCCGAAATTGACGGACTGCATGATCCAAATCCCTATGGAGAAATTCCTTTAGAAAATGATGACCCTACCAAACCCCGCGAGGCCTACTTTCAACACGTTGATTACATCATAAAAAAAGCAGAATCCCTTGGCTTGTACATTGGCCTGCTACCAACCTGGGGCGATAAAGTTTTTAAAGATAAGTGGGGTGTTGGTCCCGAGATTTTCAATACCAACAATGCAAGGATTTATGGACAATGGATTGGAGCACGTTATAAAAACCAAAAGAACATTATCTGGATTGTTGGAGGCGACCGCAACCCACGAAACGAACAAGATGTTGCCATTTGGAATGCTATGGCCGAAGGCATTGTAAAGGGTGTGGGTGGTTATGATAAAGCGCTTATGACTTTCCACCCGCAACCGAACGGACTTGAAGATGCCGGTTCTGCAAAATGGTTTCACAACCAAAAGTGGCTTGATGTAAATATGTTTCAAACCGGGCATTGTCGCGAAAACAATGTGTGGGATAGAATTTCTGTTGCCTATAATTTAAAACCAACGAAACCGGTATTCGATGGCGAAACTCTTTATGAAGATATTCCTGTGTGTTTTAATGATAAGGACTTAGGAACTTCAAACGCCTATGACATTCGCAAGCACGCCTACTTTGATGTGTTTGCCGGGGCCTTTGGCCACACCTATGGTTGCAACGATGTTTGGCAAATGTATGCCCCCAACCGAACACCTTTGTTAAACCCCCATCATCCTTGGTATGTAGCTATCGATTTGCCCGGTGCCTCGCAGATGAAATACTTACGCTCCCTTATTGAATCGCGTCCGATGCTTGATCGTGTTCCAGATCAAACCCTTGTTACAGACGCACTAAATGCAAACGATCATATTCAGGCAACGCGTGGCAACGATTATATTTTTATCTACAGCGCACAAGGAAAAAAGTTTACGGTGAATACAAATAAGATTTCCGGTAAAGAAATTAACGGGTATTGGTACAATCCCCGCGATGGCAAGACATCTAATCTTGGTACATTTCCAAAAAATGCAGCTCAAGAATTTACACCGCCTACGTCAGGCTACGGCCAGGATTGGGTGTTGATTTTAGATGACGCTTCGAAGAAATTTGGAGTTCCGGGTAATTGAATTCTAACATACGGAATTGAATTCCATGGTTTCTGTGAGGAAATAGATTAACTTAAATTTAGATGGAAAGAAAACTTCGTTTCGCAGTAATTGGCACCGGCTTTTGGGCGAACTATCAAATTCCAGCATGGATGGAATTAGAAGGAGTTGAACTTGTCGCGTTATACAATCGAACAAAGTCAAAGGCGGAAATTCTTGCACATCAATTTAATGTGCCTCATGTTTATGATTCCGTTCCTGAACTATTAAAAAACGAAAAGCTGGATTTTGTTGACATTATTACGGATGTTGATACCCATGCACTGTTTACAAAACTCGCTGCACAAAAAGGCGTTGCTGTGATTTGTCAGAAGCCGATGGCTCCTAAATTATCTGTGGCAATTAAGATGGTGGATGTTTGTAAACAATCACGAGTGCCATTTTTCATTCATGAAAAT
>JBBSBG010000337.1:0-3831 GCA_038251495.1 Cytophagales bacterium | reverse complement strand
TCAATTGAAGAGAAATCTCTCATTGATGCAAGTCCTTTAGCAGCAAGTACCTTAGTAATTGCAGCAGTAAGCGTGGTCTTTCCGTGGTCAACGTGACCAATAGTACCAATGTTTACGTGCGGTTTGGAGCGGTCAAAATTTTCCTTTGCCATATTGAAATCGTAGTTAAATGTTTAAAAGTGTATAATTATTATAAAGTTTCTTTTTAGGGCTTCCTCATCAGAAGCATTACACACCCTAAACATTTTAAGCCTGTCGAATAAGGGTTATTCGATGGATCTGCTGATACTTTATGGTGGTCGCTACGCACCGGTAATCATCAATCCAATCGATATCAAATTTCAAAGTTTCTAAAAGTCCTCCCGATCGTTATCGAAAATGGACGCAAAAATCTAAGTACGGCCAGAGAGCTGTTGAAGGGAATTGAACCCTCGACCTCTTCCTTACCAAGGAAGTGCTCTACCCCTGAGCTACAACAGCCTTTAATTCAAAATTTCAAATTCAAGATTTAAAATTTTGCATCTGTCAAAAGCCCAAATCCAACGTTAAGCCTGAATTTTAAATTCAGAATCTTAAATTTTGAATTCGCTTGAGCGGGAGACGATCCCGATAGCTATCGGGACGAACCCGCGACTAATGAAATCTACTCACTCTCATTCAGAGCGGGAGACGAGGCTCGAACTCGCGACCTATAGCTTGGAAGGCTATCGCTCTACCAACTGAGCTACTCCCGCAAAACTTACAATCCTTATCAGGCTATCGCTCTACCTCCCGATAGCTATCGGGAGAGCTACTCCCGCAAATCAATTCAAAACTTGATATTTAAGATTCAAAATTTTAGGGCTACCTCAATTTTGAACTTGAAATCTTCAATTTCGAATTTCTAGTGGGGAGAACAGGATTCGAACCTGTGAAGACATAAGTCAACAGATTTACAGTCTGTCCTCGTTGGCCGCTTGAGTATCTCCCCCAACGATTTTCTTTTAAAATGAGAACGTTTCAAAGACTTTTTATGCCTTTATTTCTATCTGTTTAGCTTTCGCTGAAAAAATAGGAGTGCAAAATTATACGCTTTTTCGGTTTAGACAAACCATTGTGATTATTTAATCTCATTGCAATAACTAGCATTTTGTCTGCTTTACTCCATTGAAACAGGAAGAAATATTCTTTGGTGGGTTTGCACTAAACTCTCAATTCGGATAGAATAAGCTCGAAGCCCGACAAAACAGGTTCACCAGATAGGGCAAAATCAAAATTTTTGTGAGTTCGCATTGGCTTGTCTTTTTCGTAAACCAAAACCGTTTCATCATCTGCATCAATTAGCCAACTCAAAAGGCAACCGTTGGCCATCCATTCTTCCATCTTATTTTGCAAATCCTTAATCGAATCAGATTTTGATTTTAATTCGATAATAAAATCGGGGCAATGATGTGGGAAGGAATCAAGCTCGCTCTTTGGGATTTTCGACAAGTTTTCTTTACTCGTCCATGCCGCATCGGGGTTGCGCATAGCTCCGTTAGCCAAATAAAAACCGGTATCAGAATCTACCGCGTAGCCAAGTTGATACTTTTCGTTCCAAATGTGAAGTTGGCGCAAAATTTTGCCATTGCGAATACCAGTAATGTAAGTAGTTGGCGACATAATTATTATTTGGCCGGTGGGTGTACGTTCAAACTTAATGTCACGGTTATCCTGACAAAAGGTGAAGAACTCTTCATCGGTCATACTTTCGATGTAACTGCCTTTAACTATGGTAGGAAAAATCATAGGCTAACTTTAACGGTTAAACTCTCAATTCGGATAGAATAAGCTCGAAGCCCGACAAAACAGGTTCACCAGATAGGGCAAAATCAAAATTCTTGTGAGTTCGCATTGGCTTGTCTTTTTCATAAACTAAAACCGTTTCATCATCGGCATCAATTAGCCAACTCAAAAGGCAACCGTTGGCCATCCATTCTTCCATCTTATTTTGCAAATCCTTAATCGAATCAGATTTTGATTTTAATTCGATAATAAAATCAGGGCAATGATGTGGGAAGGAATCAAGCTCGCTCTTTGGGATTTTCGACAAGTTTTCTTTGCTCGTCCATGCCGCATCGGGGTTGCGCATAGCTCCGTTAGCTAAATAAAAACCGGTATCAGAATCTACCGCGTAGCCAAGTTTAAATTTCTTGTTCCAATTAAGTAGTTGGCGCGTAATTTCCCCATTGCGAATACCAGTAATGTAAGTAGTTGGCGACATAATTATTATCTGGCCGGTGGCCGTGCGTTCAAACTTAATATCGCGGTTGTCTTGACAGAAGGTGAAGAACTCTTCATCGGTCATACTTTCGATGTAACTGCCTTTAACTATGGTAGGAAAAATCATAAGGTAAATTTAACTAAAATCATTAACTGTTTTACCGTGATCGTTTTGAATCACATAATAACCAAATCCTTCACTACATCATTGCCAAACTCTTTTTGAAGAACCGCAATAACCTGACTTTTGTGTATAGCAAGGTCATTTTTAAGAGCTGGGCTTTCCAACTCAACAAAAAGAACCTTGTTGCGGATGTAGAGTTTTTTAGTGCGTTTGGCAATGGGTTTGCCAACCAGGCGTTCCCAGGAACTTACTAAGTTGGCTTCGTCAAACTTTGACTTAATATGGTAGCGATTGAGCAATTGCTGAATAGCCTGCCCAATGTGCATTGTGTTACCATCGTCATTTATGTTTTTAGCCATTCTTCCTTGAAGGTACTGTTTTCTAACACAAAAAGCCGGGCATTCATTCCAGCCTCTTTTAAAATTTGCTCACTTCTACCTTTTCGCGCATCGGTTATAAACATTTGCCCAAATGTTCCCTGGCTCACCAATTGCATCAATTGATGAATGCGAAAATCATCCAGTTTATCGAAAATGTCATCTAACAATAATAGGGGCTTAATTGCCTTCTTTTCCGAAATAGTTTGAAATTCGGCCAATTTCAATGCAATTAGAAAAGATTTTTGCTGCCCTTGAGAGCCAACTCGCTTTAACTCCTGACCATTGAGATTAAACAAAAAATCATCGCGGTGAATGCCTGAGGTAGTGCGCTGAAGAACTAAATCGCGTTGAACATTTCTTTTAAGTATCAAATTAAAATTTGAATCCAACAAATCAGATTTGTACCGAATCTCGGCTATTTCTTTTTGTTCCCGCACAAGAAAATCATAATGCTGTTTGAATTGCGGGATAAATTTTGCCAACAAATCTTTACGCACTTGATGAATATAACCACCCGCCTCGGCCAATTTCTGATCGTAGGTATCCAGCAGCACAGAATCAACTTTCCCGTTTTCCGCGAAAGCGCGAAGTAAACTATTGCGCTGCTTTAGTTGATGATTATAAATTATTAAATTATCCAGATAGACGCGATCAAGTTGACTTATTAACGAGTCAAAAAATCTTCGCCTCAGTTCCGAGCCATCCCAAATCAATTCAATATCCTGCGGGGCAATTAACACAACCGGATACTTACCAATATGTTCTGAAAACTTAGTAGCCTCTTGCCCGTCTTCGCGAACAATTTTTTTTTCGCCTTGCTGAAAAGAGCAAACTACTTCCTTTTGCTTGCCGGCTAACTCGAATACGCCCTTTACCAGAAACCCATTTTCACCGTGCTTGATGTTTTGAAGATCGTAGGGATTGATTGCGCTTTTGGTAAATGAGAGGTAGTAGATAGCGTCAAGCAGATTTGTTTTTCCACTTCCGTTCTTACCAAGAAAACAATTGATTTTGCCTTCGAAGTTGAGTGTGGCCTCCTGGTGATTCTTAAAATTATACAGTCTCAGTTTTTGAAGGAACACGGTA
>JBBSBG010000336.1:0-3844 GCA_038251495.1 Cytophagales bacterium | reverse complement strand
TGGTGGGCCAACAAGTATTCTATTCAAGGCGGTATAAAATATATTGATGCCCTAAACGTCTCTAATCTTGATTTACAGGTAGAAGTAAATGCTGTGCGGCCGTATACCTATTCTCACTTTTCGCAATATGGAAGTTACAGTAATTATAGACAGTCGTTAGCACATCCGCTAGGAGCAAATTTTAATGAACTCGTGGGTATTGTCCGTTATCAACCAATTCCTAAACTTAACCTTACGGTGAAAACGATTTATATAAAAACGGGTCGTGATCGTGTTAACGAGAATTGGGGTGGGGATATTTTACAGGGTTATGAAAACCGACAAACGGATTATGGTAATAAAATAGGGCAGGGCGTGGCCAATACAATTTTGTTTGCTGATGTAACGGCATCGTACATGTTAAAACACAATCTTTTTATTGATGGCAAGCAAACAATCCGGCAGAGCAAAAGTGATCTTGCAGCCTATAACTCAAACACATCACTTACTTCATTAGCTTTGCGGTGGAATATTCCACAGCGGCTTTATGAATTTTAATTTCCCTTAATGAATAGATTCAAAAGAATATTGTCTTATGCACGTAATCTCAATTCGCGACTTATTCTGTTTGGTGTTTTTTCAATCTTAGGCGTTGTGTTTGGTTCGTTCAAGATTGTGCTAGTCATCCCAATGCTCAGTGTATTATTTGAACAAGCAACTGCAATTACAACAATACCCGCAGCGCCTGATTTTTCGTTTACAGCTGATTATCTCACAGGAACCTTTAACCACTACTTTCTTTTGGTGGTTAGAGATTACGGGCAACTTAATGCCCTGCTTTTTATTTGTATTTTGATCGTCTCCTCAACCATACTTGGAAGTTTATTTCAATTTCTTGAACGCGTTGTGGCTACAAAATTACGGGTGGACGTAGTGAAGAATATTCGGATGGATTTTTTCAAGAAAGTTACACTGTTGCATATTGGTTATTTCAATAATGAGCGCAAAGGCGATTTGATCTCTCGATTTACAAACGATGTGAATGAGATGGAGAATGCGGTAATCAGTAGTTTAAAAGCTGTGTTTAAAGAACCTATTACTATACTGGTTTATTTCTTTATGCTCTATAAGATATCGCCTCAGCTTATGTTGTTTACGCTTTTGATTTTGCCCCTTACTGGCGGAGTATTGGCAGGTATCATAAAAAAATTAAAACGGCAGGCAGTACAAAGCCAGGAATCTATTGGTAGGATCTTAAATATATTAGATGAAACGTTTACCGGGATGCGCGTAATTAAAGCATTTAATGCGCGCAACTTTGTGATCGATAAAATAGAGCAAGAGAGTTCATTTTATAGAAAGACCACTAAGTCGGTAGCTTATAAAAATGAGTCTGCTTCTCCCGTTTCCGAAATGTTAGGCGTAATTATAGTTGCAGGAATAATTTTTTTCGGAGGCAATATGGTTTTTGACGGAACATTGGAACCTGAACAGTTCCTTGGTTTCCTTGGCATTTTTGCCATGGTGATTCAACCGGCTAAGAATTTTTCGAATGGTATAACTGCCTTGCAAAGAGGCACCGCTTCCGCTAAACGAATTTTTTCTATAATAGATCAACAACCTGTCATTAGAAACAAACCAAATGCAATTGAGTTGAAATCTTTTAATAAAGACATTCAATTCAGCAATGTAAGTTTCGCTTACGATACCGAGCCAGTTTTGAAGAATATTAATCTAACAATTCAGAAGGGACGAACTCTTGCTTTGGTAGGTCCATCAGGCGGTGGCAAATCTACGTTGGCCGATTTGATACCCAGATTTTATGATCCCACGTCAGGGGAAGTACAGATTGATGGAGTCTCAATAGCGGAGTACGAATTAGAATCGCTTCGCAAACAGATTGGTGTGGTAACACAAGAATCCATTCTTTTTAACGATACCATTTTCAACAACATTGCTTTTGGTATGCCAAGTGCAAGTGAAGAAACTGTTATGGAAGCAGCGAAAATTGCCAATGCGCACGAGTTTATTATCCAAACAGAAAATGGGTATCAAACCTTTATTGGTGAGCGTGGTTCTAAACTTTCAGGTGGGCAACGGCAGCGATTGAGCATTGCCCGAGCCGTATTAAAGAATCCACCCATTCTTATTTTAGATGAAGCTACTTCTGCATTAGATTCAGAATCTGAAAAATTAGTGCAAGAAGCTTTATTCAACCTAATGAAGAATAGAACCTCCATCGTTATAGCGCATCGGTTAAGCACCATACAGCATGCCGATGAAATTGTGGTTATTCAAAATGGAGAAATAGCGCAGCGGGGTTCGCATAATGAGTTGAATGCACAAGAAGGTTTGTATCGCAAGTTAGTATCAATTCAAACTGCCGAACGGGCCGGTTAATAATTGGTTGTGATGCAAGGTTTTAACGATGATTGCAATTTTTGCTTTACATGAAAAACCCTATGTTTGTTCCTGATAAATAATGTAAGATGAATCAACGCAGGCGCATTTTCTTTGCAATTTTTGGAGGATACCACCTCGTTATACTTTTTTTTACATTATACATCGGTTCAAAGAATATCGATTTTGGAGTCCTCGCAAACCTTTATTCAAAGATTTCATTACTGAAATATGGCGCTTTACTTGGCGTAGTGTTATACCTGGCTGACTTCATCTGGACCTGGATTGAAACTAAGAATGCTGAAAAAGCACAAGAAGCTTTGCGCCTTGAAAATAATGCGTTAAAAGCTAAGGTGTATGATTTTCAAGAGGCCGCTAAGCCAGCTAAGCCGGAGGTGAAGGAAGCACCGCCTTCCGATTCAAAGGCGTTATGAGTTATACCTCACTGATAGCAGCCGAACTAAGTCAAGCAGCTGATGTGCTTCAAAGTTTTTTGAAGGATGAGAATAATTTAAAAACCATCGAAGCAGCTGCGAAAGCAATCGCCAATTCAATCAAACAAGGCGGTAAAGTTATTTCCTGTGGCAATGGTGGTTCACATTGCGATGCTATGCATTTTGCGGAAGAACTCACTGGTAGGTATCGAGATAATCGTAAGGCACTGCCAGCTATTTGTGTCAGTGACCCAAGTCACATTTCCTGTGTAAGTAACGATTATGGGTATGAGTTTGTTTTCTCGCGCTATCTCGAAGCATTGGGAAATAAAGGCGATGTGCTTTTAGGAATCAGCACCAGTGGAAACTCAGGCAACATTATCAATGCTGCAAAGACTGCAAAGGAAAGAGGCATGACAGTAATCATTCTTTCCGGTAAAGATGGTGGCAAGTTGGCTCCGTTAGCCGACATCGAATTGCGCGTTCCTCACTTCGGCTATGCCGATCGCATTCAGGAAATCCACATCAAAATCATTCATATCCTTATATTGCTCATCGAGAAGGAAGTGGTTGGGTAATTACGATCAATATTCGTAATTAGTAATTCAATCCCGGTAGTTATCAGGATTTAACTCGTACTTCGTCAATCGTAATTCGTAAATAATAATGGTCGCTAAAACCTTTGGAGGTGCAGTATACGGAGTAGACGCCCGCACTATTACAGTGGAGGTGAACGTAACGCAAGGGAAAGATTTTCACATGAGCGGCTTGCCCGATACCGCTGTAAAAGAAAGTCAACACCGGGTTGAATCATCTTTTAAAAGTTTGCGATTGTTTATGCCACGCAACAAAGTGGTTGTTAATTTGGCACCAGCAGATTTACGGAAGGAGGGAAGCGCCTACGATTTACCGATTGCACTTTGTGTACTCAAAGCATCCGAACAAATTGAAGCCGTTGAGTTAGATAGATACATCATCATGGGCGAATTGTCGCTCGATGGAATTCTTCGTCCAATTAAAGGTGTGTTGCC
>JBBSBG010000335.1:0-3853 GCA_038251495.1 Cytophagales bacterium | reverse complement strand
TTAATAGAGAAAGATGTGATTAAAGTGGTTGATTTAATTGATGAGGCGCTGACGAAGCCCGAAGATGCTAAACACCTGAAAGCTGTTAAGCGCAAGGTGAATACGTTTATGAAAAAATTCCCTTTGTATAAATAACAAATGGTAAGCAATTGTGGACGACTGGTTCGTGCCGAGGAAAATAAGTGGTTGAATTAATTAGTCTGCATTTTGCTGAAGTTCTTGATGAAATTTATGAGTGAAGAAAAAGAAATGTCGTTCCTCGATCACTTAGAGGAATTGAGGTGGCATGTAGTTCGTGCGGTAGCAGCGATTTTCATCATGATGATTCTCGCATTCGTATTTACAGAATGGATTTTCGAGGAAATTATTTTTGCGCCTGGCCGTGTTGATTTTATAACCTTTCGGTGGTTATGTGATTTGGGCGCAATGACGGGAGTTGATGGATTATGTGTCGAAGAAATCCCCATGAAAATTCAGAGTCGATTTTTAATGGGACAATTTACGATGCAATTAACGGCTTCGTTTGTGATTGGGCTTTGTGTGGCATTTCCTTATGTAGTGTGGGAACTTTGGAGTTTTGTTAAGCCTGGTCTTTACAGCAAAGAAAAACAAAGTTCACGGGGAGCCGTGTTTTCAATCTCAGCACTTTTTCTAGTTGGGATTTCATTTGGCTACTTTATACTTAGCCCCATGACAATTGCCTTTCTAGCTAACTATTCAATAAACCCAATCATATCCAATGAGTTTGATATTACTTCGTACGTATCCACTATTACGATTTTGGTTTTAAGTAGTGGAATTTTATTTCAGCTGCCGGTAGTTATTTTCTTTTTAACGAAGGTGGGTATTGTAACCCCGCAACTTTTGCGCACGTATCGCAAACATGCTGTGGTAGCTATTTTAGTTATCGGAGCGGTGATTACACCAAGTTCAGATCCATTGAGTTTGTCGCTGATCTCTATTCCGTTATACTTCCTTTACGAGATCAGTATTTTAATTTCCAAGATTGAGCTTAGGCGAAAGGAAAAACGAGAAAAGGAGGAAGAGAAATTAGATCAACAATCATCTGTATGAAAATTGCCATAGGTGCCGACCATGCGGGGTTTAAATACAAAGAGTTGTTGACCAAACAACTTTCAAAGCTTGGCCATGAATCAAAAGACTTTGGCACGCACAGTTTAGATTCAGTTGACTATCCTGATTTTGCACATCCTGTTGCGACCGCAGTTGAAAAAAAAGAATTTGAATTGGGTGTGTTGATTTGTGGCAGTGCCAATGGTGTAGCTATTACCGCCAATAAACATCAAGGCATTCGTGCTGCCATTTGCTGGAATGAAGAGTTAGCCGCCTTAGCACGTCAGCATAATAATGCCAACATTGTTTGCATTCCCGCGCGCTTTGTTTCTTCTGATTTAGCAGAAAAAATTCTTGCTAAGTTTCTTGCTACTCCATTCGAAGGTGGCAGGCATGAAAAGCGAGTTGATAAGATTAGTTGCTAAGCGTTACACAGAGCACACGCTTCTTCATTCTGTTTATTACGCTAGTGCTTTCTATTGTGCAGCGTGATGGTTATCTTCAACCAACCAATAAATAATATCATGGATAAGAAACCCACCTCTATGGCTGCCATCACGCCAACCATGACCCCTGAGCATAAAGAAATTCCGGGAAATCCATCAGTGGCAAAGTCCAGTACCCTTAAACTAAATGATCGGTCGAATGGTAAATCCCTGCGGGTACTCTCCGAAGATGATTGGAAATTTTGGATAACGGAAGGATACATCGTTGTTAAGAATGCAGTGCCTAAAGAAAATTGCGACCGTTTAGCAAACTTGTTATGGGAGTTTGAAGAAAAAGATCCGAACGACCCATCAACGTGGTATGCACCGCCCCGAGCCACCATGGAAATGAAAGAGCTCGTTAATACCGGTATGGTGGAAATCTATAATCACCAATTTCTTTGGGACAACCGTTCCGTTAAGCGCGTGTACGATGCCTTCGTTGATATCTGGGGAACTGAAAAATTATGGTGCACAATTGATCGCGCCAATCTTAATATTCCAATACGGCCGGGGTTCGAGTATAAAGGATTTATCCATTGGGATTATGATCCTGAAACCAAGCCCCAAAATGTGCAAGGTGTAATTGCGCTGGCGGATCAAATGGATGAAAGCATGGGCGGCTTTCAGTGCATTCCCGAATTGTATCGAAATTATGATACTTGGAAGTTGAAACAGCCCACGGATCGCGATTATTTTAAACCTGATGTAAGTGGTTTTGAAAAAGTGAAAGTAAAGTTGGAAGCTGGAGATTTGTTGATCTTCAATAGCCTTCAGCCTCATGGCATTCGTCCGAATAATTCGAAAGACAAAGTTCGCATCGCTCAATACCTATCTATGATGCCAGCGGAAGAAGAAAATGAAACGCTGCGTCAATGGCGCATTAACTCCTGGCAACATCGCATTGCCCCCGAAGGGTATGCTTTTCCGGGTGATCCACGTAAGTGGGAACAAACAAAATACAAAACTGCTGAACTTACTGTGCTTGGAAAGAAATTACTGGGGCTGGAGAAGTGGTGACGTAAAGAAAATTTTTAACCACTAAGGCCCGAAGAACACAAAGTTTCACGAAGAAACTACAAGGCCTTATTCTTGGGCAACTTTAGTAGGTAGGTAATTGTTACTATTGCTTCTTATACAACTCAGTTTGTTTCTTCAACAGAAAATTATGAATAGCTTCAACATCTTCCTCACTCAATGAATTGCTGAAGTTGGCCATACCATTTTCGGATAGAATTCCTTTCAATACAATATCATTAAATACCTGATGCTTGGCCAAAACCAATTTCGATAAATCGGGATGTTGCGAAAAATGCTTGTCGCCAAACCCACCATGGCAGGTTTCGCAGTATGCAGCATATACAGAAGTGCCTTTTGAAATTAACTCTTCTTTTATTTTTGTCTCCGGTGGCGCAGGTGTTTTAATTACAACTTGTTCAGGCGGAAGCGGGGTTTCACTACCTCCAAGTTTGAAAGCTAAAATTCTTCCGATGTTTTTATGTTTAAAGATTACGCCATCGGGTAGGTAGCCATACGTTTCGGCACCGCCATAACCCGCCATTACCGCTACGTATTGTTCGCCATCAATACTATAGGTTGTTGGTGCAGCCATAATTCCATTGCCAGTAAAAATTTCTTTCAGTTTTTTGCCAGTACGTGCGTCATGCACGTTGAGGTAGCCAGTACGCGTGCCTTGAAAAACTAAATCGGGTGTTGACATCGTTCCACCATCCGGACCGCCATCCGGAAATTTCCAGGCAACCGTTTGCGTTACCGGATTCCATGCCAGCAGACTTTCAGTGCGTAAGGTATCTTCTGCAGATTTAATTTGTTCAGGAACATTCTTCTTGAACTTATACATCTCGCCATAATCAATAGCGGTGTTATCCACATCATCTCTATACTTATAAGGTTCAAACGCTTTGAACACTTGAGGCACAGAACGCTCAGGAATATAAACCAATCCCGTAGTTGGATTGAAGGACATCGGTTGCCAAACATGGCCGCCACCCAAATAAGGGATCACCAATTTCGGATTGTCTTTGTACCAACCACCTTGTTCCGTTAACACAGGGCGACCCGTTTTTAAATCAACATGACTAGCCCAGTTAACGCGCGTATATTTTTCTGCCGAGATCAGTTCGCCCGTTGCACGATCAAGTACATAATAAAAACCATTCTTAGGCGCCATCATTAAAACCTTTCTGTCTTTGTTTTCGATCTTAAGATCAGCAAGTACAATATTTTGTGTGGCCGTATAATCCCAGATTTCTGAAGGAGTTGTTTGATAGTGC
>JBBSBG010000334.1:0-3892 GCA_038251495.1 Cytophagales bacterium | reverse complement strand
TTAGTAGCAACCCAATTTTATATTGCTTCTAGCCTGGTATGAAATCGTGGTAGGCATTCTCCATGTCGTATGACATCTTCCACCAGCTGACGTTATTGCCTTTTGTGCAAATCACGCAGACCGGATGGTTTCTACTTTTGACAAATTTTAATAAAGATTTTTCGCGATGGTTAGTAATTCATCTCTCAATAATTTGATCATCGTGGAATTTGAACTTCAGTTATTTATATAAGGATACCAAATAATGGTCGTGAACTAACTTTCGCTGATCATACCGCCCGAAATTAAGCGGAATCTCCACGTCTACAAAGCTAATAATAGATTACCCTGTTTTAAAGTAACCCAGATAATTCATTTATTACAGCAAAGATATTGTGATAGTCCTCAACAAAAGAGTTCGATATTCGCCCGGCCTCAGGTACAAAAAGCTTTCAGCAATCTGAAAGCTTTTCGTATTTTCCTTCAAGTGATAATCTTGTTCATTAACTTTTAGTTAGTTAATTGTTGGCACGGCACTGGCCTACCCTAAAAAGTAATTAGCCTTATGTAGCTATCTTTTTGTTTCAACTTTACAAACAGGCTGTGTAAAAATCTCTACATAATATGGGGTATTAAATCCTTTTGAATTAGCATTAAAACCTTCAGTTAACACTGTTTCAACAATTAACACTGGCATGAAATTTCTTTGCCTCAATAAAAAAATTGAAGTAAATGAAGTTTGGAAAAGTGCTTGTAAAAGTTGCTATCATTATCCGCTTTGTCGGGCAGTTTTTTAAAGAAGCGGTACAACAACCTTTTGAGGGGAAAGAAATTCTGAACCAATGTTATAGGATAGGCAACAAATCTTTTCTTTTAATAACATTTACTTCATTTTTGGCGGGCATTGTTTTCACAAAACAATCTCAGCCTTCACTTGCTTCCTTTGGGGCTGAATCGTGGCTTCCCTCCTTAGTGTCTCAAGCGATTGTGCGTTCATTAGGTCCACTTATCACAGGATTAATATGTGCCGGAAAGTTAGCCTCTAACATCGGAGCCGAGTTAGGCAGTATGCAAGTTACAGAGCAGATCGATGCTATGGAAGTTTCCGGCACGCGACCGTTTTCTTATCTCGTTGTTACGCGAATTATAGCAACTACTTTAATGCTTCCCTTACTTGTAATTTATTCTGATTCCGTAGCGCTGGCTGGTTCATTGGTAATGGTTCACTCGTTTAATAACACTGGCTATTTGTTATTTATTAATGAGGTTGCGGATTCAATAAGTTATTTAGATGTATTCTCATCACTGATTAAGTCTTCTCTTTTTGGATTTGCCATCGGTACTATTGGGTGCTATGCAGGTTATCATTCCGAGCAGGGTACTACAGGTGTTGGTAAGGCCGCCAATACCGCTGTAGTTGCATCTATGGTTTCGATTTTTATCATTGATCTAATCATGCTTCAATTTTTAAATCTGATTCGATAATGGAAGCGTCAACACAGAAAAATAAATTACAAAACTCGACAACATCAAAGAAAGTTGTTGAGATTCGGAACTTAGAAAAAAATTTTGGCGATCAGGTAGTATTAAAAGATGTTAGTCTTGATTTATACGAACGCGAAAATCTGGTGATTTTGGGTAAATCTGGTTCAGGCAAATCTGTTCTAATCAAATGCATGGTTGGGTTGTTGAAACCTGACCATGGTAAAATACATGTGTTGGGATATGACGTTCCTAGTCTATCCTCAGAGGAATTAAATGAATATCGGTTACAAGTAGGTTTCTCATTTCAAGGTAGTGCGCTGTATGACTCAATGACGATTCGTGAGAATCTAGAATTTCCGTTAAAAAGAAATTTGAAAATTTTTGATAAAGAAATATTGGATGACAGGGTCATTACTTCATTGCGCGAAGTGGGCTTGGAAAACTCAATTGAAAAAAAGCCTGCCGAATTATCCGGGGGGATGAAAAAACGGATTGGCATTGCACGAACGCTAATTCTCAAGCCAAAAATTATTTTGTACGATGAACCTACCTCAGGATTAGATCCTATCACGGCTGCTGAAATAAATGAATTGATCCTGAGCATGCGTGATAAACATAATACGTCTTCAATCATAATTACCCACGATATCAGCAGTGCACGCGCAACATCCGATCGGGTCGTTGCTCTGTTTGATGGCGTGAATAAACTGCAGGGTACATTTGATGAACTGAAAGCAACTGGGGATAAAGAGTTGGTCCAATTTTTTAACTATTAAAAAAATTATATGAGTAAAGAAGAATACACCCAAAACATAAAACTAGGTTCCTTTATTATAGGAGCGATCATTATCTTTTTGGGCACTGTTTTCTACCTGGGTAGTCAGAATAACTACTTCAACAAAACGTTTATGATCTCAGCCATTTTCAAAAATGTTGAAGGTTTAAAGGAGGGTGACAATGTTTGGCTATCAGGTGTGAAGATTGGTACCATTAAAAAAGTGCAAATCATATCTGAAGGTAAAGTGATCGTTACACTTTCGCTAAAGGACAAGCAAAATGAATTCATAAAAAAAGATGCAACGGCATTTATTGGATCTGATGGCTTGATTGGAAATAAAATTGTAATTATTCGTCCGGGCACAGCGTCTAAAATAATTGAGGATGGCGATACAATTAACTCCTTCTCCCCTACTGACACGCAGGAACTTTTCAATCTTGCAAAAGATATTGGTAATAGTACTCAATCGATAACCAGCGATTTGAAATTGATTAGTGCTAAGATCAATCGCGGAGAAGGAATTCTTGGTGAGCTTCTTCATGAAGGACCCATTTCTTCCGATTTGCGGATAGCCATTCAATCGTTAAAGTACACAGGCATCAATATGAAAAATACTACGGCTGATCTAAATAAAATTTCCTCGCAAATCATCTCTGGCGATGGATTGGTTACTAAGCTTCTAACTGATACGTCCTATACTTCGGATTTTAAAAATTCCTTACATAATATTGTTGAAGTTAGCGCTAATGCTAAGCAAATGTCCGCAGAACTGAAAACCCTGATCGCTCAAATAAATGACAACGACAATATTATAGGTGTGTTACTATCCGATTCAATTTCTGCACGGAAACTTAAGAGTACAATAGATAACGCCCAAACGTCTTCGGTGAAGTTAGATGAAAATATGGAAGCTTTGAAACATAATTTTCTTTTAAGGGGATATTTTAGAAGGCAAGAGAAGGCAAAAGCAAAGGAGGAATAAAATTTTAAAAATGCAATCTGACTATTCTTTGATTGAGCAAACAGGCTTTCTCGTACTTCTGGCTTTGCCAATTGCCTGCATTTCCTGGACGATAACACATGAAGAGCTATTTAAGGAATTCCGGGATTACTTCGTGAGTAAATCAAAAAGAAGTAAATCAATCATGGCTGGAAAATTCTACTATGTTTTTACATGCGAGTACTGCCTGAGCCATTATGTGACTATCTTCTTTCTTATTCTAACAAACTATCATTTCTTGTTGCAAGACTGGCGCGGCTACCTCGTTGCTGGTTTTAGTCTGGTATGGATTGCGAATATTTACATGAGTCTTTATGGAATGCTTCGAGTAGGTTTAAAACGTGAAAAAGTAGAAGTTGAAATTAAGGAGGAAGAGCTGGAAGATTCCAATACAGAAAATAATTCTGTTAAAAGCAAAGAATGAGGATTGCAAGATTAATAAAAACTGAACAGGATGAAATTACATCAATTATAAAAACTAGTAAGATGGAAAAGTCAAATTACACTAGGTTTATCCTAATGTTGGTCTGCTCGGCAATCTCCATGTATATAGCCACGTATTTTAACACCTATGAATTTAGCCATGTCTATTTTAGTTAAACAAGAATGTATGTGACGTTATTAGGTGCGAGCGGTATGGCCATTATTAT